>NZ_JBXMTI010000112.1:0-153199 GCF_057083605.1 Candidatus Villigracilis sp.
AGGGGCGTTTGGCTTTGCGAGGCTTTCCGCTTTTACGTTTGCTTTTATCGAGACCCTGCCCGGCATCCAAAGGTAAATCCTTTTTCTCAGATTCATCTGGTGAATTTAATGACTTTTGATCATCGCTCATATTAACTCCTTGCCAATCAGTTTCTAAGGAAGCTCATTCGGAATATCAGGAGACGTGAATACAAAATCAACCTGAACCACCCCTTCTTCAGGCAGGTTGATTAATTGTTCACGATACAAACCCGGCAGGCTTACAATCGCATCCATGCGTGGCGGATATCCGGTCATATCGAAGATCACTTCGCCATCACGAGTTATGCCGGAGAGCATGACTCCATTGCGCAATAAAAGTTGAACATCGAGCCCATCCAAAAATTCAATTTCTTCAGGCAAACCATTTTCATTTGCATCCAAATACACCCGCACCCATACCTGCGCTTTTGAAGGGATTGCGGTAGGAAGCGGAATCGGGGTCTGCGTGGGAAGGAATGTTGGGGCAACCTGCAAGAGGTTTACAGCATCTGAATCCAGTAGATAGGCGTCAAATGAGATGAGCGAACCCCAGAAACCGTCTACGTATCTCTTGGTACCTTTACAGCCTATATATGACGATACATTCTCCCAATCCAAATCCAATAGCTCGTCATCATTTCTCGCGGCAATTACAGCATCGCGAACACAACTAAAACCACTATGATAAGTTGCCAGGGTGAATTTCCACAGATCGTCGTATTCAATGCCGGGTTTGCCCGGTAAATTCAAAGAATCGACCATTTGACAATTCGCGCGCAAGAGTTGCGCAATTAATGGAATGCTTTGATTTGCCTTGGCAAGATCGATACCATATGTGCAGCTTGGGCAATTGGCATCGATGGAATTTAGGATCGCACCGCGCACAACCGCTTGCTGGCTTGGTTCCAGGCTGGTATATGGCCGCGAACAATCTGAATACACACTGGGGCATACCTTGTTGTAATACTCCGGGTTGTGTCTTAGAAGAGCGTCAATGCCCAATTGGTTAACCTGCCCGAGCCCGATCTCATCGATAAAAAAACGTTCGTTCGACGGCCAATATTGGGATTCGTATTCGATCAAAATTTTTAATATACGGGGTGGTATCCCCACATCCAGGCCAGACGACCATATCTTAAAGTCATATTGATTCTGCCATTCGATCATTTTTTCATTCGCACGTTCAATTCCGCAGCCTGTTGGGTAATCCCGCCCGGGCCCTAACCCGCCTGCCGGGCAACTTTGTGCATCAACAATATGATTTACGATGAGGTGTGTCACCAGCAAATGCTGTATCTTGTCTGTATTAAGATGAAATGGAGATTCCGGGAACCTGGACCATGATTCCCCAGCTTCATCTTTAATTCCCCAAATATCCGAACATGAATCTCGGTATAAGAAAAACTGGCTCACCGAATCAATAATTACCAGATAACCGCCATCTCTGCTTTCCACCCGCACATGAGCAATGACCTCAGGGCTTTTTTGACCGGTGATGCTATATGAACTAAACCTGATGGTTGAGCTGCCAGATAAAGGAAGTGCGCACGGAGAATCTGTGCACACAAATTCCCGCAGGTTTTCATATCCCCTGATCTCCACGCTAATTCCCGGAACAGGCTCAAATGCCGTCAAAATGACGTAGGGCTGAGGCAGCAGGCCAGACGGTGCATGAATGAACGCTTGTAATTCCTGGTCCGCACCAATCCCGGAAATTCCGAAAGGTGTAAGAGTGCCGATTGACTCAACAACCAGTGTAGAAGTTGGGGTAAGGGTAGGGAATGAAATTGGAGTTTGCTGTAAAACTGACGGGCTACCGATCACATATACGGTGGCAGGAACGCCCAAAGAAAACCCACTACCAACATATGGTTCATCCGCAGGAACGCGTGCATCAGCCCGGGAGATTCCGATCATGAGAATACCTGACAAACTCACCGCAAGAATGAGAAAAAAAACAACAAGAGGTCGAATTGAAAGGTATTTCAAGGTTGGTTCTCGAAACCAATGAAATGCATTGCCTTAAACCTGAAAAGTGCGGCGTGAATAATGTCCTGATTTTATTTCTTGGCCGGGAGTCGATTGACCACCCGCTTCCAGGTTGGAGACGGGAGAGCTGGGGGCAGATTCTTATAGGTCTCATCACTCAATGCATAGGCCATGTCTTCGATCCTGGCAGAAATGGGTAATTCAGGGTTGCTCAAGATGAACGGCTCGCCAAAATTTATTGCCCTTATCACCTCTTCAGGATCATAAGGCAGTGTGTAAGCAACGGGAAAACCCAGCGCCTTTTCAAATTGTGTTTGTTTTATGCCGCTATGGTTGGTGGTCGAGTTCAATACCACCTTGATCTTTGTGTCGGAAAAGCCAAGCCTGTCGTAAATATTCAATGCATTTGCGGCTGCCCTCAAAGATGAAAGTTCCGGGGCCATTACAAGCAGGATATGGGTTGAAGCGTTAAGCAATTGGATTGCATTATCTGAAAAATCATGGGGGGCATCGATCACAACAAATTCGTTTTGTTGGATGAACTTCTCCAACAGTTTGCTCCAAAACTCATTCGAAAACGCATCAGCCGCCACCGGCAGTTTGGATGCGGCTGTGTAGTAAAGTCCGCTTTTATGAAGAATGGAAAGGTCATCGGATACAGAGTCATCGATGGACTCTAGAGGAAGATCTACATAGTTTTCGAGGGTTACACGCGGTGAGGCGTTTAACATCATAGCCACCTGCCCCGCGGTAATGACCGGGTCGATGATCAGCGTCCGCTTGGCCCAAAGTTGATATAAAGCCAGGGCAAGGTTTACGGTCAACGTGGAGCAGCCTACCCCTCCCCTTAAGCTATGCACTGAAACAATTGTAGACTTCTTGTCTTTATCAGCTTCCATCTGGCGCACGAATTTCATCGCGCTTCCGCGCCGTGCCAGGTTCCCCAGGCGGGCGATCAACTCTTCCAAGTCAAATGGCTTTACCAGATAGTCATCGGCCCCCAAAGCAAAGGCTTTTACTTTATCGCCCAGCTCATTTTTGCCTGTAATTACGATAATGGGGATAAGGCTGTAATCCGCAGTGGCGCGTAATCGTTGAATGATTTCAAAACCATTGATGTCGGGTAACTTCAGATCAACAATGATCACATCCGGGTTCTTGGCCGGGACGGCTGCCAGCCCCTCGTTACCAGTGCGGGCATAATCCAACTGGTAGCCGGCCTTCTCCATCTCCTTCACCATCATTTTGAAATACATCTGTTCATCATCGATCAGTAATACACGCATGGACGCTTCCTTTTCACACTGATTTACACTAAATAAATTTGTCTTTATCGTTGGAATGCTTTCTTAAGAAAGCCAATGCTTCCGTTCGCAGGTTTTGAATGCTAATATCGATCTCGTCGAGTTTTTGTTTGGCTTGATCATATTGGCTTTCATCAACAAATTCGTCAAGTTCGAGGGCTTTCCTTGAAAGTTCCATGGCGCCAAAATTTGCGGATAGTCCTTTCAAGTTATGGGCATGGTTGGAAAGATTGTGCCAATCACCAGTTTCATATTCGGCTTTTAATTCTTCGAATTTACCGGGCAGCGACAATATAAATTCATCCAGCAGCATTGTGTAATTTTCATGGTCACCAGCGAATCGTTTTACCGAGCCTTGCACATCAAGAATAAGTACCTTTGCAGGTTGATCATCATTGGTGCTGGTAGATTTTTTTGTGTCAACTGTTTTCTGATTCGTAAATGCAGTGAGCACTTCATAAAATTCTTCGATTTCAAATGGCTTCGAGATGACGCTGTCCATACCAGCCTGGATGCAGCGCTTATGTTCTGTTTCCAAAACCGCAGTCAGGCCGATGATCGCAAGGCGCTTCTCTCCGTCTTCCCATTTACGGATCTGCCGGGTTGCATCCAACCCATCCAGGAGCGGCATCTGGATGTCCATAAGAACCAGATCGAATTCGCCTGAAGTTGCCATCTGTACAGCCTCGACCCCGTTTGACGCAAACTTTACAACATGGCCGGTACGTCTCAAAATCAACTCCATCATTCTTTGATTCTGCATGTCATCATCAGCGATCAATATATTTAATCGATGCGCAGCTAATTGATCCAACTCATCTGGCTTGGATAAATCAGCGGCCTGCTTTTGGAATCTTCCGAAATCTGTAGTCATTGTTCTACATCGTCATCATATGTCAACTTGGTAGTCGGCCGAAAGTTTTTAGACGTATCTTTGGCTTTTCGGGGGCTAAGTCCCCGAAAGAGCAGGGAAAAGTTATAAAATTATTTTCGACGAATTACCTTACTTGGAAAACAGAAAACTACTCTGAATTAGTTTTGAAAGATCCTGGGATTCAAAGCAAGGCCGGCAGCTTCCAGATCGTGAGAGAACGAGGGACGCAAACCTGTAGCACGGAAAGTGCCCGTTATTTTTTTGTTTTCATTGAACCCGGTGGGTTGAAATTGGAATATGTCGGTCATTGTGATCACATCCCCTTCCATGCCCATTACCTCGGCTACCTGGGTTACTTTGCGTGAGCCATCAGGGAAACGATTCAAATAAACGATCAAATTAAGGGCGGATGAAATTTGCTTACGAATGGCAGTGAGAGGCAGATCGATACCAGCCATCAACACCATGGTCTCAAGACGTGAGATCGAATCTCGTGCGGAATTGGAATGTACCGTTGTCATTGAACCATCGTGACCTGTATTCATAGCCTGAAGCATATCCAGCGCCTCCCCGCCGCGGACTTCACCGACAATAATGCGGTCAGGGCGCATACGCAGGGAATTTCGAACAAGGTCGCGCACTGTCACCTCTCCCTCCCCGCGATAATCCGGGGGCTGTGCCTCAAGAGAGAGCTTATGGTATTGAAGCAATTTCAGTTCGGCAGAGTCTTCGATGGTCACGATCCGCTCACGGTCTGGAATAGAAGCGGCAAGTATATTCAAGAGGGTTGTCTTGCCAGAGCCGGTATTCCCCGCCACAACAATATTCAACCTGGCCTTCACACAAATGGACAGGAATTCGGCCATATTAGGAGTTAGTGATGACAGCTCAATTAACTGATCCAATGTCAATTTATCTTTTAAGAAACGGCGGATCGTGATGCAGGGTGAAATGGGCGAGGCGGGCGGGATGACTGCGTTTACGCGAGAGCCGTCAGGCAGGCGGGAATCAATAGTAGGGTGTTTCAGGTTTACGTATCGCCCGAGTGGGTTGATGATATGGTTGATCGCAAATCGAATATGGTCGTTGTTGTCGAACCTGGCATCAGTCAGAATGATCTCCCCGTTTTTTTCAATATAAATCTGATCCGGCGCATTCACCATGATCTCATTGATCTGAGGTTCATTAAAGAATTGCTCAATTGGGCCATAACTTGCAATATAAGAAAACAGATCATCGATCAGGGTTTTTTCGTCCGGCTCGGTTAAATATATCCCTAATTCTTTGATCGTAGTTGAGATGATATTTCTTAAAAGAATAGGATATCTTTCCCCCACCGGGGGCTCAACTTCGACCTTGTCATAGACGGCTCGCAAAAGTGTTGTTCGGTCAACCTCGTCAAGTGAAATTGGTGTCATCACGATTGAGGGTTTCTTAGCCATAGTGCCCACCACACCTTTCAATATTGTTAGGTCTGAATATTATAAAGTAATTAACATGATTATACAACCGATAAGTATTAGAAATTCGTATCAAAGGAAGGTGGGATGGCGTGAGAAGGCGTGACACACCACCCAGACCTTCGAGTTTTGCGAGGACTAGGAGATCTAGGTTTTACGAATCAAACCCCAGTCCCAAAACATCCAACGCCTTCAACCATAAATTTCTCTTCCCTGCATTTTGATCTGCCTGATTCAAAGACCAGCGCGTGAAGTTAACAATTGGAGACCGAAACGGCTCGGGCGGAAATGGAAATGGCTTTGATTTCACCATTTGCAGTTCAGCGCGTTCGGTCTTTATATTATCGAGCAAATCCAACATCACTTGCGCGCCGAAGCGTGAAGCACCTACGCCCAAGCCTGTGTAACCCAACGCATACGCAACATTGCCATGATAAGCCTTGCCCCAAAACGCTGTGTATCGCGAGCAAGTATCGATTACGCCGCCCCAGGCATGGGTGAAGCGGAGTCCTGTCAACTGGGGAAAAGTTTGGAAGAAGTGCTCAGCTAAACGGGCGAAAGAAGCGGGGCTATTTTCCAGATGCGGCGATACCTCGTTATTCCGATAATAAATCGCATCGTATCCACCCCATAGAACCCGTCCATCCGCAGTGGTGCGGTAGTAGTGGAATTGATTGCCGCTATCACCCACTCCCTCGCGCCCCTGCCAGCCAATCGCATCACGCTGATCTTTGGAAAGTGGCTCGCTCATCAGCACGTAATCGTAAACAGGCACAATATAAAATGAAAGACGCTTGAGCAACGGAGGAAAGGCATTCGTGGCAAGCGCAACCTTTTTTGACTCGACTTCTCCAAAATGAGTTTTGACGAGGACACGCTTCGCGTCGCGCCTCTCTTCCAATGCTGTCACCTGCGTGCCCTCAAACAAGCGGACTCCAAGCTGGAGGCAGGCTCTCCTCAATCCCCACGCCAATTGCGCGGGGTTGACCAGAGCCACAGAAGGATCGTAGATCGCAGCCAGATACGTCGGCGAATTGACTCGCGCTCGAACTTGTTCTTGATCGAGAAATTGAATATGCTCCCCATACAGCGCGGACCCTTCCGCCTCCTCACGAAGGCCCCCGATTTGATAGGGTTCATTGGCAACACTAAGTTCGCCTGAGCGAATAAAATCACAATCAATATTGTATTGCCTGATCGTAGATTCAATCCCATCGAGATTTTCATGACCCAATTGAATCAATTTGGAAAGTTCGCGAGGCCAGCGGTTCCTGCCGTTTTGAAATGAATGCGTCAGTGAGGCCGCCACAAACCCGCCATTACGTCCGCTTGCGCCGCTTGCCACATCCCTTGCTTCCAGCAATATGACATCATGGTTTGGGTCGGCTTGTTTGGCTTGCAAGGCGGTCCACAAGCCAGTAAAACCTGCACCGATCACCACCAGGTCGGCTTTGATTTTTGCAGTGAGGGGCAGAGTTTTCTCAGGCCGATTCGGGTCATCCAACCAGAAGGGCGTGAGGCTCACATCTGCAATTGCCTTCAAGCTTTCAGGGCATGGCGTGTTCGAGAAAAACATAAGGGCTCCAATTTCGCCCCCTCCGCCCCTGCCTTCGGCGGGGCACCTCCCCCAAATGCGACGAACTTCAGTCGCATTTGGGGGAGGCTGGGTAGGGGTCGAGTTCATAAGTTTTGTAAGTGTAACGAGGAAAACGGGAAAGAGTCAAATGTCACGAAAACCCAATATTTCCTCCTTGACCGTATAGAACATTCGTACTAGAATTTCGCCTATCAACTAGAACATCCGTTCTTCAACCTATTCGACAAGGAGGTCGAAATGAGTACATATCGTCGTAATCCACTTGGGGACGGTTTAAGAAACCTTTGGAACAGCCTCGTCCATAACAGAAAATTCAACCGTGGCGCGGCATGGGGCGTCATGATCGTCACCGCCCTGCTGGCGTTTGAAGTCTTCAACTTCAGCACCACACAATATGCCCTGCATGATATGCTCGGCGACTTGAAATTCGCAGGCTTCCGTTGGGCAACCATCCTCGCCATCGCCTTCTGTGGCATCGACTTTGCCGGCATCGCCCGCATCTTCACCCCGGAACAGGGGCGTGATGAACCCGCCGAAGTATATTATCTCTTTGGCGCCTGGCTATTGGCCGCAGGCTTCAATGCCACGCTCACCTGGTGGGGTGTTTCGGCTGCAATCACAAATAACGGTAATTTACATGCCACTGGTTCTTTGAGCGTAGAAACTCTTACCAAAGTCGTGCCGATCTTTGTGGCTGTCATGGTCTGGCTGGTGCGCTTGCTCATCATCGGCACGTTCTCACTCGCCGGTGACCGCATTTTCACAACTGCGCAATCCAACCAGGGTCAGTATCAGGCTCCGCGTACTTACAATAACCCGCAGCCGCAATCACGCCCATCCTATCAGACTCAGGCTCAACGCCCGGTGAATCAACCTGTCAACCAGCCTGTACTGCGCCCGGCTTCACAGATCAATCGCCCGGTCAACTCTACTACATCATCCTTCCGGCCTGCGCCCAAACCTACCACCACCTCGCAACAATCATCATTCATTCCACCTGAACCAACTTATCACCCTGTTTCCTACGGAGCACGCAGTTCAGATAACGGAGATCGTCACTACGACGCGTAAGTAAGCAGTTCATTAGTTCGGTTTCAAAAAACTTAATAAACTCATTTCGAGCCCGGGTCCTTTAGATGACCCAGAAAAGAGATAATTAGCATGCCCCGCGCTCGCTCCACAAAAACGTATCGGCACGTCACGCGAGCCGCTCCCCAATATGATGCAGGGAGCGGCTGTTTTTCTATCTTTACAATAGTGCCGTTCACCGTCATATTCATCACCGCAATTCTCGCCTCCTTTGCATGGAAAACAACTCCCTTGCTCATAAACCAGCCTCTTGTAGATTCATCCATTACGTTTGAATTTCCAGTGGATATCCCGCCCGATTCCAAATCAACAAGCATTTCCGTCATCTTTAGAATTGAAGTTCAATACTGGGCCGACTCAATCTCTGAGTGGGCTGCCGCTTCGAATCTTAACTCAAACCTGGTTGCCACCATTATGCAGATCGAATCCTGTGGAGATCCGCGTGCGGTATCTGGCTCTGGCGCCATGGGACTCTTTCAAGTGATGCCCTTCCACTTCATTGCAACGGACAACCCCTACAACCCGAACACCAACGCCGCCCGTGGACTGGCTTACCTAGTCCGCTCGCTCAACACCGCAAACGGTGATGCACGTCTCGCCCTGGCTGGTTACAATGGCGGCATTGGCGTCATTCAGCGCGGCGAAGCGACATGGTCTGCTCAAACGAAACGATATGTTCAATATGGTGCGCCAATCTATCAAGACGCAATTAGCGGACTTGAATCAAGCGCTGCATTGGATGAATGGTATTCAAGATATGGGGTTAGTTTATGCAGGCAGGCACATCAAAGATTGGGATTGCCGTAGGGACGTGTCACCTTGAGCGTAGCGAAAGGTCTCTCTCATCGAGGTGGAGATGCTCACCGCACTAGCGCGCGGCGCAAGTGTCAGGCGAAGAGCGCCCTCACATCGTCCCGATGCCCTTCGGGAGCATGACACAGTCAATTTACCTACTTCAAAATATTCATCCAGATCACGAACGTTGTCCCTTTCCCCTCTTTAGACTCAACCTTGATCTGTCCGCCGTGATGCTCTACGATCCAATGCGCAATGGACAAGCCCAGCCCAAATCCGCTGGTCTTTGAACGCGTGCGCGATTTCTCCGCGCGATAGAAACGGTCGAAGATATGAGGCAGATCCTCGGCGGGAATGCCCGGCCCTGTATCACGGACAATGATGCGCGCCTGATCACCCAACTTGGAAATGCTGAGGAAAATATCCCCGCCCGGCGGCGTATATTGAATGGCATTCGCAACCAGATTCAGGAAGACCTGTTTCAACCTGTCACGGTCCCCTCTAACCATCACCTGATCGATATCATTAAGATGGATGCGCACTTTGCTTCCCGCCAGGACGCGCATTTCGGTAAAGACCTCGGTAAATAAAAGATCCAATTCCACGGGCGCGAAATTCAAAGTAAGCTTGCCCGATTCCGCCTGGGCCAGCATCAGCAATCCACCCACCAAACGAGTAAGCCTGCCAGCTTCCTGATCGATACTGCTCAACGACTCTTCGTCTGCTTCCCTCATGCGGCGCATCAAATCCACATTGCCTTTGATGACTGTTAACGGTGTGCGTAGTTCATGGCTGACGTCTGCAAGGAAGCGCTGTTGTGAAGTAAACAAAGACTCCAAGCGTTCAAGTGTTTGATTGAACGAAACTACCAGGTCACCGATCTCATCTTCAGTTGCATCCTGATAAGGGATACGGCGTGAAAGGTCGTCTGCACGGTTGATCTGATCTACCGTCTCAGTGATGGCTTCCAATGGCGATAATGCACGCCCCAATACGGCCCATGAGCCCAGGCCCGCCAGCAAAACCGCCAGCACTGAAATAACAACCATGGTCGAAAGCAGATTGGTGCGCGTCACATCCACAACGGTCAGGCTTGCGCCCACTTGCAAAGTTCCGATCACCCGTTCACCCAATTGAAGCGGAACGCTCAACACCCGCAGGTGGGCACCCTCCAGGTAGGAATCTTCATACATGGTCAGACCAGCTTTCAGTCCGATGGGATCGAGGGCCTGGGTTAATGTCCCAATGCTGGGAGAGGTCGCAACGATTCTTCCATCTGGCCCCCAAACCTGCACATAAGCATTCGATGTCATATCCAACGGAGGCAGGCTGATGAGGCTCAGTTCCCCCACCGAATTGACTTTGGTGACCTGCGTTATATCATGCGCCACGCCTTCCAGCATGGTATCCACTTGATTGAGCAAAATTACGTTAACGAGAATATAAACCGCCGCACCAAAGATAAGCAAAATTCCACCCATGAAGGTTGAGTAAAGCAAAGTAAGGCGCAGACGAAGTGACATGAAAACCAGTGTAGTGCGATGAGTTTAAGATTTCCTGAGAATAAGAAAAGCGGCAGAACATCTGCCGCTTGTTTGGTTACGGATTTTCCCTCAGCACATACCCCACCCCGCGCACAGTATGGATGAGGCGCGGTTCACCCTCGCCTTCTAACTTCTGCCGCAGATAGCGGATATAGACTTCCAACACGTTGCTTTCACCGCCAAAGTCATAACCCCATACGCGGTCAAAAATTACTTCGCGAGTCAACACCTGCTTTGGATGGCGCAGGAACAACTCGAGCAATTCATATTCCTTGGCTGTCAGCGCCACAACGCGAGTGCCGCGCGAGGCCTGGCGCGAACCGGTATCCAGCGAAAGATCTGCAAATTTCAAAACGGGGATGCGTTCAGGCTGCGTACGGCGAAGCAAAGCGCGAACGCGCGCCAGCAGTTCATCCAGATTGAACGGTTTCACCATGTAATCATCTGCGCCCGCATCCAAGCCCTGGATGCGGTCCTGCACCGTATCCTTGGCGGTCAGCATCAGGATCGGAATCGAACCGCCCGTTCGCAAACGATGGCAGACTTCCAGGCCATCCATGCCGGGCAGCATCCAATCTAAAATTACAAGGTCGGGTGTGTGGTCACGCGCTGCGATCAAACCCATGCGACCATCAATGGCAGTATCCACTGTGTAGCCTTCATAAGCCAAACCGCGCTGCAAAAGTTTCAGAATAGCCTGATCATCTTCGATAATAAGGATTCGCTCATTCATGGCATTACTCCTATCCAAAATATACCATAATTTTACATCAGCTTATTTCTCTTTCAACATTTTCACAGCCAATTGAAAATCCTCTGGGTATTCCGCTCGAAAAGCCATCGCCTCATTTGTAACTGGATGCGTGAACTTTAGTGAATAAGCATGAAGCGCAGGGCGCGCGATAATTTTCGTTTCAGGCGCACTATAAAGGACATCGCCCAAAAGCGGATATCCCAACGCATATGCATGGACTCTGATCTGATGCGTTCTCCCCGTCATTGGCATCGCCTCTACCAAAGCCGACGCTTGATAGCGTTTCAGGATTTTGAATCTCGTCTCAGAGCGGACTCCGTTTTTGTCATCCACCATGGTGCGGTGCTTGTGGCCGACATTCACACGCAAGGGAAATTTCGTAACCTTCTCATCCCATTTTGGCAGGCCATTGAGAATGGCATGATAAGTTTTCTCCACTTGATGTTTTTCAAACTGGATGTTCAACGAGCGATGCGCCTCGGCTGTCAACGCAAAGACGATGATGCCGCTGGTGACCTTGTCAATACGGTGCACCACCCAGACTCGCCCTGAGCCAGTCGAAGGGTTGCTAAATTGTTCTTCAAGCATTTTGACAAGATATGTCGCTTCCTTATCCCAACCCTCAGGCAGAACAGAAAGCCCCGCGGACTTGTTGACTATTAATATATGTTCGTCTTTATAAATAATATCCATACTTGAATTTAACCACAGAAATCCATTTAACAAACCTATCCGTTTTCATCCCTGCATCCGTTCCAAATCCGATGAAGCCCTTGACATTAACGTTACGTCAGGGTTTATAGTAGCGCCATGTTCACTGTAAAACAGCTCTCCAAACTGGCGGGTATCACACCCCGCACCCTGCATCATTATGATGACATTGGACTCCTCAAGCCATCCCGCGTGGGCGATAATGGCTATCGCTACTACGGCGAGGAAGCCGTACTAAGGTTGCAGCAAATTTTGTTCTACCGTGAACTGGATATTCCACTCGACGACATCAAGAAGATCATGGGACGCCGTGATTACGATGTGATGGGTGCGTTGCAAAGCCACAAGGAAGCTCTGAGCAAACAGGCCGCGCGCATTAATCGCCTGATCCACACAGTGGACAACACAATCAATCATTTGAAAGGAAACAATATCATGAGTGATAAAGCATATTTTGAAGGGTTTAGCGAAGAGGAACAGGAGAAATACGCATTGGAAGCAGAACAGATTTATGATCCTGAAAACGTCCGCGAATCCAACCGCAAGTGGAAATCCTATTCTGCCGCAAAGAAAGAAGTGATCATGGCGGAAGGAAAAACCATATACATGGACATGGTGGCCGTGATGCCAAAAGGTGCGAACAGCGCCGAGGCACAAGCAATCGTCGAACGCTGGCGCAAGCATATGGATTATTTCTGGACGCCAAACCTGGAGCAACTGATGGGTCTCGCCAATGGCTACAACGACGACCCAAAATTCAGGGCTAATTTCGACAAGATGGATCAGCGCCTGGCCGAGTTCATGCGGGAGGCAGTGAAGGTCTATGTGAAAAGTAAAAAGTAGTAAGAATGGCGACTCGAACGGGTCGCCATTCTTTTATTATGGTGTCTGTTGTTTGCACTTGAGTTGGTTTCGGATACTGATCAACGCAAGCAGTTGTCCTCGAGCAACTAAATTAGCGAGAGGGGTTTATCATTACAAAGGGTCTTATGCAATCTGCAAAATGGAATTAGAATCGACAGGGTTTACCAGCCCCGATTTTTCGCCAGAAATCAGACTTGGTTAAGGAGGATAACATGTCAACCGATAAGCAAATCGAAAAGCCGACAATAGAGGAATTGCTTGATTCGTTAGCCGATGAATCACTAAAGCGATCACATAATAGTCTTAATATTTCCTTTAAACAGATGCTTGCCTACATTGACAAAGTTCGAGAGCCAATTTCCCAGGAAGACATCCAGTTTTTACTCAAAACTTATCGGGCGATGGCGGAAACATTCTATACTCAATATGAACATTCATTACTAATGGAAATCGCTGGGCAAAAAGCGGCGAAACAACATGCTGATGAGGCCATCAAGTCCATTGAAGGGCTTAGGGATCGCACCCCTGCAAAGATGACCCTGAGTGCCATGAATTCACTATTGGCTGGCGAAGGTATCAGGGCGGGTATGAAATATGAAGAGTTGACAAAGGACTTCCCTGTATTACTGCAATACGCCCTCGATAAACTCAGAAATGAATGGAAGCGTCTCGACGACATGGCGGTTGCAAGCCAGGCACTCATAAAAAACGAAAAACATTATCGGGCAATCAAAGCTGTAGGTGAAGTGGCTGCTCACTTCGTTGGGGTTGATGCGGAATGGACCGTGATCATCCCCGGTAATTCCTTCGCCCTATACTTTTTTACGTATCTTGAGAATTTTGCAGTGCTCACAGTACCCATCCACAGCCTGCACGCCCCCTGGGAATGGAGCATCTTTTGGCACGAACTGGCGGGCTATAAGGTGCGTCAATTGAAAAAGAATTCGACCATTGACGCCGTCAAGGAGAAGTTGACCGATATATATGATTTCTCCAAGGCCCTGGATCGAAGCGATAAGAAATTTTACGCCTTGCTGAATTCCTTAACACTCAATAACCCCTTTGGATGGAACTATCTGTATGAGTTATTTGGTATCCAGAGGTTGAACCTGGTTGATCTTGGCGGATTTGAAAACCAATTCGAGAGAGTATTAATTGAACTATTGAGCAAGGAAACACTCCATGCCTACGATCGGATTAAAGCACAGGGCTGGTGCGTGGGCTGGTACGAGGAACTTTTTGAAGATGCGTGGAGCGTTCTTGCCATCGGCGAACCATTCCTAAAATTTTTCGCAGATATTCTCCTCAGAAATTCCGCGAAGGATAATCGTCACCCGCCTGCGGAGGTTCGTTTACGCGTGGCAAGAGAAATATTGAGATTGCAAGACCCCGAAGGCCAGATGAAGGATGAGCCACGTGCTGAACTGATCGAGGAAATTACGGCCAAACAGATCCTCAGATTCATTACTTTGTTAGTGGCCGCCAGCCGCAAGTACAATAAAACGGATAAGCAAGACCAGCAGGTTTACGTCCAGAGTATTCGCGACGAATTATTTGCCATAGTAAAAAAAGAAATCCAATCATCGATAAACAGTTGGTCTGATGAATTTCTCAGCGCGAATAACCCTGCGCTCAAGGCCAAGAACAGCGCTAAAAAGTTTTTGGAAATCTTTTCAGATGATGATCTTGTACATTTGCTTTCCAGCCTGGATAAGCGCGAAATCGGGCAAATCAAGCCAAGTTATAGGGACTTGTTTAAAAATAGAAACTATAAGCAACTGCTTGAGATTCCCTTCTATGAAGCAGATTTTGGTGTATCAACTGTCCTGGATGTCTTCTATAAAACCAATAAAGTCTTTGTTGAGGCGAAACTAAGTTCCGTCCCGACCGATGTTGTTAATGGGAACGTTAGATATCTCAGCGGTGAGAGCCCAAGACACACCTCCATCGACTTTTGGAATGTAGCCGCCGCGCCTGATTTCAAAATCCCTCCTTAAGGCAAAATGGAAACGTGTTTATTCAATATCATCCGCACAGCGAAAACCCTGATCCTTGCGCGCATTCAGGCCCAAGTCTGCATTATATAAACCGACTTCGTCAACATTTTGATACCAGCCGCCGCCCATTTGTGCGTAGGTATTGGTGCCATTAAAAATATCGGGGTTTCCATCCCAAAACTGCGTTGGGTCATATGAAGTTAGGCCGGCAACAATAAACGAGGAAGTCCACTCTGAGGCATTTCCGACCATATTGTAAATTCCCTCAGAGGTAACCCCAGCCGGGTGGCTATCAACGGGTTCTATTGTCTCAGGCTTGTATTCTTCCCAAGGCATGTTGGCAGTCTCCGGGGTTGGGGCTTCATCATTTCCCCAGGGCCAATCATATAGTTCAGGCCCGCGGGCGGCGCGTTCCCATTCAAATTGATTTGGCAGGCGCTGACCAAGCCATTGGCAGTAGGTATTCGCCTGAAAGAGAGACACGTTTACGACAGGGAGATTTTCAATATCCGTATCCTGAAAATCAGTTGGCACAACAGGCACAGTGCATTCACCAAATTTAACACAGAGCCCATACTGCTTATTACTAACCTCATATTTCCCGATTTGAAATGCAGGCAGGGATGGGATAAGTTGCCGTTTTGGACGACCATAATCGTTTATGTAAATAGTATTCTCTGTCCCAAAAACGGATGGCCCCTCTGGAATTGTCACCATCTCCCCGCGGGCTCGAAATTGGGCGATCTTATCCAAAATGATCGGCGTAACTACTACAGCCGTTATTGTGAACATCACCAGGAATGCAGCAACCAGGCTGGCTGTGATAATCCTTCTTTGCCTGTCGGTGGCCTGCCTGCTCTTCAATAAGTATTCATGTTGAATATCGGTTGGACGGGGGTCTTTATTGGCATTGGTCGAAATCTGTAGCTCAGCCTCCTCCAGATCCCTGCCGCGCAGGAGAAAACCGCTATCTTTATTACCGCGTTCCCACTCCAGGGCCTTTACTTGCAAACGGCGATGCGCTTGCGCCCAGCCATAATCTGTATTAATGGCTGTGAGAAGTTTATTGAGCGCGGACTCGAAGTCATCGCTCTCGCGGAAGAAAATATAATTGAGATGAGATAACTCGGATGGCACATCGTCCCATTTGATCTCCTGTGCCACGATTGGGATCAATCGTTTGCCGTTCTTCACTGCAAGCTCGATCTCCTCCTTGCAGACTTTTGAAATGATCGAATCCGGGCTGATGATAAATAGGAAGGTATCCGCTTCCTCGATGCCTTTTTGGATTTCCTTCATCCAATCCACAGTGGGCGGGATGCCTTCCCAGTCCACCCAGAAATCCAGGTCACCTTTTTGTAGTTCCGCTGTGAGTCGTTTGGCAAAGTCAATATTCTTGCGTGAATAAGAGACAAACATCCTGGCCATAGAATTCTCCAATACCCTGGGTTGACTTTTGATAAGCGATTATTTCTTATGAAGGAGATAATTCAATTTTACATTAAATCGCTTATTTGCCTGTAATGAGTTAGGGAACTTATTTTGATGACCAGCGTCAAATATATGGAGATAAAAATGAAAAATACACTCTACCTTTTAATTACACTCTTCGTTCTCGCGGGACTTTTGCTTGCCGCTTGCTCAACAGACGACTCTGCCTCCCTGACTGGTGAGTGGAAACTTGTTTCCTATAGCGATGCATCCAACCCGACGCCTGCATTGCCGAATGTGGATACTTCCATCAGCTTTGACCCAGACGGTCAGTTCGGTAGGAATGTGGGATGCAATTCCTTTGGCAGTGACTATAAAGTAGATGGTGACCAGGTTACTTTCGGGTCAATCGTTTCGACCCTGATGTTTTGTGAAGCGACATCAGCTCAGGAGACTTCTGTGCTTGGCATTCTTACTGACCAGACAGTCAACTACCAGATCGATGGCGGACAGTTAATCCTTACTTCCATTGATGGCGCTTCAGTCGTGGTCCTTGCGCGCAAATAAACAAGATTTCAACTTAACGAAAAACCAGAGAAATAATTTCTCTGGTTTTTTTTTAACTACTCGCCCCACTGTATCTTTTTAAACCTGATTTCCATACTTTTGAAGCGACCCAGAAACTGACAATACTGATTCCAACATACATCAGGATCTGCCCGATAACCAGCTCGCCGCGCAAGGCCTGAAGTGGAATTGTGGTTGCCACTGCAATGGGAATGATAAAGGTGACAATCACTCTCAACCAGACAGGATACACCGTAGCTGGATAACGACCCGCATCCATCAGGGCCTGCAGGATGGTTACGTTATTGTCAAATTTGGTGAACCAAAAGGTGAGGGCGATTAAGACGATCCAAAGGCTATAGATGATGATCGTGCCTGAGATGGCGAGCAGGATAAAGGTCAGGATGTGAAGCGCGGTGGTTGTATCCCCAGACATGTTCACGCCAACCACGATCAAAACGATAGCGAGGATCAAATCCCAAATCCGCCATATAGTGATGCGCGAGAAGGTGACCAGAAACATGCTGTTGACTGGCTGCAGGATGGTGTAGTCCATCGAGCCGTCGCGAATGCTTTGGTTGAATTTTTCGGTGTTGGGCCAAATGAGCGCGATCATCATGGTGTTGACCAGGCGGAAGACGCCCAGCAATGCGATCAACTCACCAAGCCCCCACCCGCCAAGAGTTTCGGTATTGCTGAAGATGATGTTCAGGCTGAGCAATTCCCAACCGAGCCACATCAGGTTGAGCAGGATATTTACAACTGTATCGGCGCGATACGCGAGCGCCATTTGAACATTGACCTTGAAGAAAGCAGAAAGAAGTTTAAAAGTATGCATGGATCAGGCTCCTACTGCCGAATAACGCTTCACGCCGTTGCGCCATACCCAATTGAAGAAGAGAAACGCAACGCCCAGCCAGATGAATGACATGACATAACCATGTATGATCTGGTCAGCGGATAAATTGCCGAGGATCAATTGAACGGGGCAATAAATTAATAGTTGGAACGGAAGATATTGGGCAATATCTTGAATGACCTGCGGCATAAGGGTAAGCGGGACGAACTGCCCTGAAAACAGCAGGATCAAAGCGAAATAAAATTCATGGATGGAATACACGCGCGTTGTCCAGAAGGCGAGCGATGTGATGGCCGCCGAAAGCAGGAAGCCCGTAAAAAACGCCATTAGCATGGCAGGGATGGCGAGCAGAATGCCCATGAATGTAATACCGCTGAAATCTGGTCTGTAAAGAAAGAATAGGATGATCCAAACTGGGATCAAGCCCATGATGGTAAGCAATTTGAAGGCGATATTGTTGACCAGCGTATTCGTCAACATGGGGTGGATGGGTCTGATCAATTCGCTTGAAAGCGAGCCATCCTGAATTTTGTATGCAAATATGTGAATAATAATATTGCTTGTAATCTGGTCTGCGATCAAAAGCACCATATAGTAAGTGGTGAAGTCGTTGGCTGTAAATCCATTCACGTCACCTTTGACATTGGCAATGCTTGTCCACACGGCTAGATAAATGATGGGGGAGACCAGCCAATACAACAGATACATGATGAGATTGGCACGATATTGCCATTGCTCAGCCCAGTTGACTTGCCAGAGTCTTTTGATAATGAGAAACATGAAAACTCCTTCTACCGTAGGGGCGACCCGCCCATAACAGGCAGTGCTCCTTGATAAACAATGAAGGGTCGCCCCTACTGATTAAACGCCTGCTCGATCACATCCTCGATGGGAGGATCGGTGATGGTGATGTCGTGGATGGGAAGGTCAGCCAGCAGCCTGGAGGTGACGCTTGTCACATCTTCCGCTTTGACCTGAATATATTTCTTCTCCCAATCTTCTTCGTTTTGAACAGGTTCACCATATTTACTCAGGTCATGCGAGTTCGACTCTGCCATCATTACGCCGATCAACTTGAAAGGCGCGATCTTCTTGGAAAGCTCATTGATGCCGCCATCATATTTGAGCTGACCCTGGTGGATAATAATGATGCGTTCACAAAGCGCAGTTACATCCGCCATGTAATGGCTGGTGAGCAGAACCGTTGCACCTGTCAGTTTGTTGTACTCGCGCAGAAATTCGCGGATGCGCACCTGGCCTGTGATGTCGAGGCCAATGGTGGGCTCATCCAAAAATAGAACTTTGGGTCTATGCAAGAGGCCTGCCGCGATCTCACACTTCATTCTTTCACCAAGTGAAAGATTTCGGACGGGCTTTTTCATCAATGGTTCAAGTTCGAGAAGTTCATCCAACTCTTTGTAAGTCTTTTTATAGTCATCATCAGGGATTCGGTAAATGGCCTGATTAAGGAGAAACGAATCCGCCGCGGGGATGTCCCATGAAAGGCGGTTGCGCTGCCCCATGACAAGGGTCATCGAGCGCAGATACTCTGGCTTGAGTTCCCAGGGCGTGAAGCCGAGCACATCCGCTTTGCCATTCGTCGGGTGAAGCAAGCCAGAAAGCATCTTGAGCGTGGTCGTCTTGCCTGCGCCATTGGGGCCAAGGAAGCCAACGATCTCTCCGCGCTCGATCTTGAAGTCCACCTGCTGAACTGCTTTTACATCTTTATATTTGCGATTGAAAAAACCACGGACTGCCGCGCCAAACCCGCCTTCGCGCTCAGGCACTTGATAGGTCTTGCTAAGTTGTTGAACTGTAATGGTAGGGGACATAAAAAATCTCTCCTGTGAGGGGAAAGATTTTATCATTATTAGAACAAAAGTGCTAGGCCGATTTTAAAAGGCTGACACCCGATACCAAATATCCACACTTACATGGATGGTTTTATTATGTTGAATATCCATTCCCAAACTTGGTTCGGAGGCTGGTACAGGTGCACGTGACTTCGGCATCATGGCTTGCGCCTGAAACATAACGGGAGCTTCTTCATCGTACACATTTTCAATAAAGTCATACACGCCGAGCAGTTTCACATTTAACGAAGCCGAAACTTTTTCGGCCTTGCTTTTTGCTTTTTCCAACGCGGCATCCAAGCCTCGTTGACGCGCTTCGTCTTCGTCATATTTCCACTGAATGCGTTCGAGTATCGTATTCTTTTGAGTTGAGATTACATCCAACATCTCTGCAGTTGATCCAATTTTTCGCAGCGGATTTTTAAACGATAGACCGCACTGGACGACTTGAGCAACGCGCCGCTCGCCCCTTCAATGTGGACTCCCTGTAAGGTGACCGCTTCTTCCTTAACCCCAAGCCTGCTCAATGCTTCGATCAGCAGAGTCACCTCTTTGGCCTTTTTCATCGCCTCGCCCCCGCTGAAGATGGACAAGCCTTTCACGGTCACATGCAGATCGGCATGAGTTGCGGAGATTTCTTCCTTATGAGATGCGGATATTTTTATGGTATCGGGTTTGGATTCCATTTTTATTTCCTATTCATTTTAGCCAGCCAGCGAAGAGCAAGCCAGTGATACGAGTCGGGTCTTGCCCAAGGGTGCTGTTCATGGATACGGGCGAGTGCATCCTCGGCACTCAAGCCCTCCATCAAAATCAGTACAGCACAACAGACTGAAGGTGAGCGGTTCATCCCTGCCCCGCAATGGATCAGTACACGTTGGCCCTGTTCCAGTCTTTCGATCACCCAGCCAGCTTCTTCACGTAATTGAGATGCAGTCATCCCCTTTGAGCCTTCTCCATATAAAATCGCGCGGTCCTTGGGATGGATCGCCTTCCCCTTCTTCACCCAGCGGCTTGAGTCTTCACTGAGGTTGAGGACAGCGTCAACATTCGGGCGTTTGGAGGGTTGAATATCCACGCCGCCAACGAACAGCCTTCGATGATGGGACTTATCGTTTAGTTTAATTGAGATTGGGTCGCCGCCGAATCGTTGACGCAGGGCTTTCGGCTCAGGGACAAGGCGGCCTGGCATGGGGGGCGCAGGTGACCAATTCCGTTCAATGATAAAAGGTTTACCGCCAATACCAAGGTTCTCTGCCTTTACATTCTTAGCATAAAACTGCATGTCAGCATCGGCGGGTGCGCGCAAACCGAACATGTAAAATACATCCCGTCTATTTCGGCGGCGCCACGAAAGCATGTAGGCGACTGTGCGAGAAGAATCGTCTATGCTGTAGTTTTCAAGCGCTGTAAAAAACTCATCCCGTTTCAGTTCTGAGACACCGGAGAATGTCAATTTTAGCGGGATATGCTTCCCCTGAACTCGTTCAAATATTTTTACATCACGTTCAAATAATTTGGATGAAACGGCTTGAAATCCCTGAACTTCCAAAATTATCTGGCTGTCTTTTTCCTGATACGAATCCAGGCGCGCGCCTTGGATAAGATGAGCAAAAGGGTGCTGGATGATGCGGGTGCGTATTTGTGTCGCGCACATAGATTACGTTACCGCCAGCTTCTGCTTCGGATAATTCTCGTATCGCTTTTCTTCCATTACACACTTAATCCTATCAAAACCTTCCCAAATATCTGTGAAAGAAATGTATAACGGCGCAAAACCCAGGCGAATGTTATCGGGTTCGCGGAAGTCAGGGATGACGTTCATCTCTTCGATCAGGGCGCGGTTGATACGGTAGCCGTCTGCGTGGCGGATGCTGATGTGCGAGCCGCGCTGGGCAGAGTCAACTGGGGAGCCGAGGGAAAAGCCAAATGGCACAAGCAGGCTCTCGGTCAGGAAGGAGGCGTAGTCCGTCATCAAAATAGATTTAGCGCGGATGGAGTCCATGCCTGCGTTGAGGAGTGGTTCAAGCGCGGCTTCCATCGTCAAGAGAGAGATCATCGGTTGTGTGCCGACGAGAAAGCGTTGCGCGCCAGGTGCGGGTTCGTAATCGAGGCCAAATTCAAAGGGTTTGTTTTGACCCCACCAACCCCAAATGGGCGAAGTGATTTTTTCTTGAATGGTTTTGTTGACGTATAAAAATGACGGCGCGCCCGGGCCGCCGTTGAGATATTTGTAGGTACAGCCAATGGCAAAATCCGCATTGCAGTCATCGAGCGAGGCGGGAACCGAGCCGACGGAATGGCTCAGATCCCAGAGAACCAGCGCACCTTTTGCATGAGCGAGTTCAGTGATGCGTTTCATATCATATAGATAGCCGCTCTTGAAAAGCACATGTGAAAGCGTGACGAGCGCAGTATCCTCGTTGATGGCTGACTTAAGCGCGGCGAGGTCAGGTGTGATGCCGCCATCTTTTGAATCGATGCGAATGATCTCGTGGCGATTTCCCAGCGTTTGTACACAGCCTTGCAAAATATATAGATCAGAAGGGAAATTCATCGTGTCTGTGATGATATGTTTCTTTTCTGGATAATATGCCAGCGCCGCCATCGTGAGTTTGAACAAGTTGATGGAAACCGTATCATTAACCAACACCTGTCCCGCCGCTGCGCCAACGATCTGACCAATTTTATCGCCCACGCGGGAGGGTGCTTCCCACCAGCCTTTGTTCCATCCACGGATCAGGTCTTTACCCCATTCATCATCCACAATTTGTCTGGCTCGCTCTTGTGCGGCTTTGGGCATCATTCCGAGCGAGTTTCCATCGAGGTAGACGAGATCGGGGTCATCGATGGCGAATTGATTTCGATAAGATGCAAGGACATCCTGTCCATCGAGCTCCAGGGCAAAATTTTGAGTGGAAAGGAAATCCATAATTCACCTTGAACAAGCAGAGATAACTTCGTTATATGTTTGAATATTAGCAAGAATGGCTTGTATCATATAAACCTCTCAAGAATTCACAAAGTAGTTGTTATTTTAATTCTCACAATCATCCATCCATTACTGGTATTTTACTTGGATTACGATTATAGTGTTCATCATTAAAGGAGTCCGAATAATGAATACAAAAGTCATTTATCGTTTGTTTACAATAATCCTTATCTTCTCCTTCGCTTGCAACTTCGCAACGGGATTAACAGGTAGTGGCAATGGCCCAAAGAACTTCACTGCCGCATTGACGGCCCCGGATGTCGTGATGCTTACATGGGATGCCGTTGAAGGCGCAACAGGATATATCCTGGAATTGAGCATTGATGACGGGGATGCATTTTCAATCGTGACACTTCCGCCTGAACGTACAAGTTATGAAGATCTATCAGCGCCGGAAAAGAGCAATTTGACCTACCAGGTGCAGGTCATCACAGAGGCGGGTCCCGCTGACAAAAGTCAGGTCAGCATCGCAACGGGCGCGCGCCAGCCGAATCCTCTTACGGTGAATCCGGCGTATGACGAAGAAAATGCTACTGCAGCAGTGGTGGGCATTCAGGGTGGAACGCTGTCCCTGATCGACTCAAATGAAGTGGAATATTTATTGGTCATTCCCCAAGGCGCGCTGTCCGTTGACACAGAAATCCGCATGACGGCGGTTACTGCCATTCAAGATTGGCCGCTGGATGGCGCTTCAATTGGCGCAGTGCGTTTGGAGCCAGAGGGTTTGATTTTAAATGATGTGGCTATTTTGACAATAGGAATTCCTGTCGATGTCGATCCCGGTCTCGCGACGGTTGGATTTGCATTTCAGGCAGATGGTCAGGAATTTCACCTGCAACCAACAGACGAGGCAAATGAACTCACGGATCTTTTGCCACCTGTAACTGCACATCTGGCCAGCCCGGCATTTCAGAAACCTGTTCGTCGTATTGTTTTACCGGTAATGGAGTTGAAAGTAGGTGGAGTTGGGCAGGCTAGCGCTGCCAGTGTTACTCAATATGTCAAAGATCATGCCCCAACAGATTCTGGCGCGGCATTGGAACAAAAATGGGCGGCTGAGGCAATTGCCGACGATGAGTTGGCTCCACTCGAAAACGTCACAGGCGAGAAGGACCCCGCCAGAGCGAAAGCCTTCGAATTAATCAAAGCGATTAATAATGCCGAAAATTGCACGGAACTGAATAGCCAGATCGCTTCGTTTCAGTTATGGATGAATACCCGATCTTATGTAGGCTTGACCGATGACCAAAGGAGGGAATACTCGGGACAAGTTTGGGAAGAACTCGCTGACAAGGTTAAGGAGGTGCTTGAAAAGGCGGCAACAGAGTGTGAAAAATCCAGCGAGCAGGGCGGATCCGCCGTTGCCAATTCCCCTTGCGCCAAAGCTCTATTGGAAAATATCACTACGCCTCCCAAGACGCGATCTGGTTTCTGGGATGTACTGAAAGATAAAATGGAGAACAAACTCAGTGATGGCGAACTTCAATACATAAAAGATAAACTTGAGAAGTGCAAGAAGGCTTACCGCGTCTCCGGTGAGAGCAACGGGGTTTCTTTCTCTGGTGAACTCTGCATCGATGAACTTTTCGATCTTGATGCTACCTTCCCCGGAGGTACTTCGAAGTTAAATTTCATACCTGGCTCTGCAACAGGGGGTGTCGTATCAGAGTCGGGGGGTGGTGGTGGTTGTACTCAATCCGGTGGAGGAAGCTATATGATCACCTTCAACGAACAAGGCCTGGGAGAACTACAATGGACTTCTACCGTCACGCTTACGTGCCCATCGATTAGCAAAACCGATTCCAAGACCTTTAGGCTGATACTCCAACCAGCTCCCGATCTATCCTGTCCGTGATCGTCAGCAATGCCTGTAAATAATAAGAACTGGCCGCGAAATTTCGCGGCCAGTTGATTTATTAACTGTTTTCAACTATTTTGCTTATCGTATATTCAGTCAAAACAATGACAGCTAGGCTTGGGTCGTGAATGAAAAACGTCTCCCGGAAGGAGGCGAGTTGATCTTATGAGTCGAGTCGAAGGTCATGAATCTATTTTACCTGCTCCCCAGACAAAAACTTGAAGGGATACGAAGTGTAATAGACAGCCCAGCTTTCACCTTCCTTGATGATCTCTTGCAGGTCTTTGTGGACTTCAAATTTTTTCTCTCCAATTTTCAAATGCAGCACGCGGACATCGTCATAAGGGCGCGCTTTGTTTCCCGGATTGCGCACGCGCTTCGTGCCCCACGAATAATCGACCTTGCCTCTGACTTGTTTTACTGTAATATCCGCTTTCTTATTTGCGCGGATCACATAAATGGCCACCACTGCACCGATCACCAATATCACAATGCCGGCAAAAAGGAGGCCGAACCCGCCCATGGCAGCGACTGGAAGAATTTCTGTGATATCGGAGAAGTCGCCGCCATTGACCAGCATAGGCAGCAACACTCTTGGGCCAATGAGAAGCAGGGGCAGGCAGCAAAATATGATCGGTAATGCCAGGCCGACCCCAAGAGATACATTCCGCTGACTTTTATGTTCGCCAGCCAGGTAACTCTTCTGTTTCTCGGTCAATTGACCAAGACGGTTTGCGCCGAGATCGGCATCATCAAAATTCCAGAATTCCATCAATTGCTTTTCAGACATAAAATACTCCTCTTATTGCCTTTTGAAAAGTGGCACAGCTTCAGGCTGTGCCACTAATTTTATTCTCCAAATTCCTCTTTGCGAAGAGCGGGAAACAAGAGGACTTCGCGGATGGAGTGCTTATTTGTCAGCACCATCGCAAGGCGATCCACGCCCATGCCGAAGCCGCCATTGGGAGGCATCCCATACCTCATGGCACGCAGGTAATCTTCGTCGAGCGGATGCTTCTCCTCATCATCCGCCTCATAATCGCGCCCCATCTCGAGGAAACGTTGTTCCTGGTCTAGAGGATCATTCAATTCAGTGAAGGCGTTACATAATTCAAAGCCTGCTGCATATCCTTCAAAACGCTCCACAGTCAGCGGGTCACCCGGTATGGATTTCGCCAACGGAGAAATATCACGCGGATAGTTATAAAGGAAAGTCGGCTGGATGAGTGTGGGCTCAAGGAATTCGCCGAGCAGGAAGTCGATCAACTTACCCCGCGTAGACTTCGGGTCAGGCGCCGCCTTGGGCTGCTTCTCCTTGATTGCTTTTAACAACGCCTCGGCAGTTTTGTATTCGGCGATGTCAATGCCGCTGGTTTCCAAAATACCAACGCGCATTTCGAGGCGCTTCCAGGGTGGCTTGAATTCCAATTCGTGTTCGCCATATTTCACCTTGGTGGAGCCTGTCACCTTTTCTGCGGCATAAGAAACCATTTGCTCGGTCAATTCCATCACTTGCAGATAATCGGCGTAGGCCCAATAAAACTCAAGCTGCGTGAACTCAGGGTTATGTTTAAACGAGACACCTTCATTGCGGAAGTCACGCCCGATCTCATAGACTCGTTCCATATTACCGACCAGCAAACGCTTGAGATACAACTCAAATGAAATACGCAGATACATATCCTGTTCAAGCTCGTTGTGATGGGTCACAAATGGACGCGCTGCCGCTCCGCCATATAACGGCTGTAGGATGGGCGTTTCCACTTCAAGGAAATCATGGTCATCGAGGAAAGTCCGCAGGGCTGTGATCAGTTTTGCACGCTTGCGGAATATTTCGCGAACATCAGGGTTGACGGCCAAATCAGCGTAACGCTGGCGTGCGCGAATCTCAGGATCATCCAGCGTGGCATAGCGGACAACGCTGCCATCCTCCTTCGTCACATCCTTGTCAGCGGGGAGAGGGGTAACGGATTTGGCAAGCAACTTGAAGCTGTGGACGTGAAGCGAAACCTCGCCAGCTTTGGTACGGAACATCACACCCGTCGCTTCGACGAAATCACCGAGGTCAAACATCCTGTTGAAAAAATCAAGTTGCGCCTCACCCACTTCGTTGACACGCAAGAATAACTGCACCTTGCCGTAACCATCCTCGATATGTGCAAAGGTCAGCTTGCCCTTTGGCCGCATGGAACGCACCCGCCCCGCGAGAACAGCTTTTACTTCACGGTTATCTGATTCGCCAGCTTCAAACTCAGCGATAGCTTGCGCGCTGGTATGTGTGCGCTCCGCGCGAGTGGGATATGCCTCCACGCCCTCGGCGCGAAGTTCTTCGATTTTTTGCAAGCGAATTTTTTCAAGGGAATTGTATTCTGCCATGATGATTTTCCTAATTCACCCATCTGCTTTTAGGACGAGTGCCCGTAAGGGTAGAGGGGCAGGGGTGAGGTCAAATAAAAAGCCCCGCCTCCAACCTAAATTGGACGCGGGGCATCGATTGCGCGTCCTGTTTTATTAACCAACCTTGATGATCTTAACGTTGTAAGTGCCGCCGGGAGTTTCCACCTTCACGGTCTCGCCCACCTTGTGACCCAAAATCGATTTGCCGATGGGTGACTCATTGGAGATCTTGCCCTCGCGCGGGTTGGCTTCTGCCGCACCCACGATGGTAAAGGTTTCAGCCTCAAAGTTGCCCTCTTTAATGGTCACTTTGGTGCCTACCTGAATGGCGTCGGTCTTTTTGCCTTTGCCATTATTCTCTTCAATAATTTGTGCTGTGGCAAGCAAAAGCTCCAATTCCTGAATGCGGCCTTCTACAAAGGCCTGCTCATTCTTGGCAGCCTCGTATTCGGCATTCTCGATCAGTTCTCCGCCCTCCATCGCCTCATGCAGCCTTGCGGCCACTTCCATGCGTTTGGTTGTTCGTAGATGATCCAGTTCCTCTTGAAGCTTCTGAAAGCCCTCTTTGGTAAGGAAATTGGTTGGCATAGTATTGTCCTGCTCTAATAGAATTTTGCATCTCCTAGGAGATGCAAGTGATTAAAAATTTCCGGTTCAATATCCGGAAAGTCGCGCTTACTATATCATGTTTCAAAACGAGATTCAAGACCCAAAAGTGTTAGAAATTTGTCTAGGCGAAAGACCAAAGGCGAATCCCGTTATTTTCCGACCAATACTGTTGGATTTGCTCGCGCATATGGTCTGGACTATCGAACAGGCTGGAGATTTGGGACTCATAAGCAGCAACCGCCTCCTGCCAGGACCTGAGGCCTGCTTCGCTCACCGCATAGGCATTCGCTTTCATCTCAGCCGTGTTCGGAGCCAGCTCCTCAGGCGTCTTGAATAGGTATGGTATATCGGCGTAATATAGCACCGGGTGTTGGAGCAAATCCACAGCGCGGCGGACGAGGATATGGTCAACGTGTGAACCAAGCCCAAGTTGGCAGACCAGTTGGTCGGTCAGTTGGAGGCGGGCGGAAATCGATTCTGCGATTCGAGCGGGAAAATCCGCCTCGTCCTCATGCGGAGGTAGAAAGATATATCCATACAGCCAATCGCCATTTTTGGTTCGGCGATAAATGCAATCAAGGTGATCAAAATAAACAGGCCTTGCGCCGACGATCTGGCAGGCTTTCAGGTCTTCCTCACGGCGCGCAAGAATCAGGTCACGGACTGAGGCAACTCCCCATTCGTGATGAAGAAGCTCTGCATAAGGGGAAAGTTCTTCGCTCGGCGGAAAGCCACATAGGATGGTCCAGATTTCAACCTGCAGGCCTGCGCGCGTTTGTTCGTAGATCAGGCCGCCGGCAGAGAGTACGGCATCATCGAGGTGAGGGGAAATGTATATCCAGCGCATCGGGCATTTTTACCACATAATCGCAATGGACTTTAATTGCGGGGTCATGTAAACTTAATAAATTCATCCTGAAGAGGTGCAATGAAAGATAGACGCAAAGAAGAGCGAAAAAGCCTGATGGCATACACACAGGTCTTCGACCTGTATGGCGGTTTTCTGCTTGGCTATCTTAGTGATTTAACCCTGCTGGGTGCAATGGTAATCGGTGAAAGACCCCAAAAGGAAAACACCGAAGTGACGCTTGCCATTGAACTGCCTGAACTGCCGGAGATTTCGGCTTCACGCATCACCCTGCCGGCGCGGGCAGCATGGTGCGAGCAGGATATCAGCCCGCAGTTTTACAATGTGGGGTTTGAGTTCAAGGAAGTTACACCTCAACAAAAAAAGATAATCGAATTGGTGATCAAAAATTACGAGTTCAGGCGCGATACCCCGGACTATCCTCCCAGGCCTATGCAAAAGAAATAATCGGCGGGCATTCAGGTGACAGTTGCGAAAGTGACTGTCACTTTTTATGTTATCGCTTGCTTCATAAATAACTCAAGTTTCTACCTTCCCAAATTGTGTCACCCTGAGCGACAGCGAAGGGTCTCTGCTTTCGAAAGTAAGAGACTCTCACTTGCACCGAACGCAGGTACGGTGTCGGTCGCGAAAAACGCTCCCTCACATCGTCCCGATCTCCTTCGGGAGAATGACACGGTATTTTTTGATGGAAATTGCGAGTAAATTTCACAACCCCCGGTTTGGTAAATTATGCGATACTATGTAAACTACGCTTATGCCAAAAGCCCAAACCTTGTTTTTTACCGCACCCCAAAAAGTTGAAGTCCGTGAAGCGGACCTGCCTGTACTGAAAGACGATGAGGTATTGGTGAAGACGGCCTGCTCGGCCATCAGCGCAGGGACAGAGATGCTGGTCTATCGCGGACAGTTTCCACATTTGGCTGATGTGCACGACAACGTGAGCAGTGGTTTGAAATATCCGCTGGCTTATGGGTATGCATGTGTGGGGGTGGTAAAAGAAATAGGAAAAGAAGTGAGTGGTGAATGGTTGGATAGCATGGTATTCGCATTTCAGCCACATACAACTCATTTCGTTGCAAAGACTGAATCCCTATTTCCTATTCCCGATTCCCTATCCCCTCAAAACGCCTGCTTTTTCCCAAACATGGAAACCGCTGTAAATCTAGTGCAGGATGGCGCTCCAATATTAGGGGAGCGCGTTTTGGTTTTAGGGCAGGGTGCGATTGGATTATTGACCGCTTCATTATTAAGTGAATTTCCGCTGGAAAGTTTGGTTACAGTAGATAATTATGAATTGCGAAGGAATGCATTGAAGGTCGAAGGTCAAAGGTCAAAGGTCAAAAGCCTTACCTTGCAAGACCTTCAACCTTCGACTTTTGACTTAGTTTTCGAACTCAGCGGCTCGCCATCTGCTTTAAACGATGCCATTGAATTAACTACTTTTAGCGGACGCATCGTTATTGGCTCGTGGTATGGGCAAAAGCGCGCGGAGGTCGACCTCGGTGGCACATTCCATCGTTCTCGCATCAAGATGATATCGTCCCAGGTTAGCACGATCTCTCCAGAGTTAAGCGGGAGATGGGATAAAGCACGCAGGTTCGAGGTAACTTGGGATGCTTTGAAAAGAATCCAACCCGAGAAGTGGGTCACGCATCGCTTTTCAATTGAAGAGGCAGGCAAGGCTTATCAACTGCTGGATGAAAATCCGCAAGAGACGATACAAATCCTATTTGATTTTTGGACTCAAAAATCTCCTGATTTTTGAGTCCAAACGTCAGGAGACGTTTGAGTCCTTAATGAGCTTATGAAATTCAACTACGCCAATCTCGAAACTTGTCACACCGCCATTGGCATCGTCCTCATCATTGACGTTTTACGCGCATTCTCGACTGCTGCGTATGCCTTCTCACGCGGAGCAAAGCAGATCATGCTTGTCAGTGGCGTGGAAGAGGCGCTGGCTTTGAAGGAGCAGACTCCCAATTCAAAAGTGATGGGCGAAGTTGGGGGACTTCCTCCCAAGGGATTTGACTTTGGCAACTCCCCCACCCAAATCATCAAATGTGACTTGAGCGGTCTAGCTCTTATTCAAAGAACAGGCGCAGGGACTCAAGGTGCTGTCCGCTGTGTGAATGCGGATGTGATGGTCGCCGCCAGCTTCGTAGTCGCCAAATCTACAATAGATCATGTTATGAAACTAAAGCCTGATGAAGTCACTTTCGTCATCACAGGTGGTGAAAACAATGATGAGGATGTGGCTTGTGCTGAATATTTGGAGAAACAGTTTAAGGGTCGGGTAACCGATGTGCAGGAATATGTCCGCCGCGTGTATGCATCCAGGGATGCAATCATGCATTTAAGCCCTGAGCATCCAGAGTTCCCAAAATCCGACCTTGATTATTGCTCGCGCATCAGTCTATTTGACTTCACCATGCCCATCGTAAGGGAAAACGGCCATCTTATTATGCGGGCTGTAAAAATTTAATTCAGGAGCAATGCATGTACACACTTGGAGTACGAAGAGAATTCATTGCACGCCATTTTTTGATCGGTGGAGATTGGGGAGCAGAGAACTTTCCCAATTCGCATCATTACATCCTGGAGTTGCAACTCGAAGGCAGTGAACTTGACCAACACGGCTACCTGGTGGATATTGTAGATGTGGAAAAACATCTCGATGAGGTGGTTGGCTATTACAAGGAACAAATGCTCAATGAAAAACTAGAGTTCGCAGAGCTGAATCCATCCATTGAGCATTTCTCGCACATTCTCGCCACGACATTGAATGAACGTATCAAAGCGAAAAACATATCCGCGCTGAAGGTTGTGTTGTGGGAACATGAGAACGCATGGGCGGCTTTTTCGGTTGAACGCTAATTTGTGTCATGCTGAGGAGCCGTTCGTTGGCGACGACACTTGCGCCGTACGCCAGTGCGATGAGCATCTTCTACACAATCCTAGAGACTCTTCGCAAGAGACACATCTATTATGAAAATCGGTCTCGTCCTCTATGGCTCACTTGACACTCTCAGCGGCGGATATATGTATGACCGCAGGCTAGTGGAATATTTGCGTGCACAGGGAGATAGCATCGAGATTATCTCGCTTCCGTGGCGGAATTATGCGGCGCATTTGACGGATAATTTTTGGTTCAGACTCTGGAGTCCAGGAGCTCGCTCCTGGAAAACCCGACAGCGAGCTGTCGGACTCCAGAATTTGGATATTCTGATCCAAGATGAATTGAATCATCCCTCGCTGATCGGAGCGAATCGTGGGCGACATCCCTATCCCATCATCAGCCTTGTCCATCATTTGCGATGTTCTGAATTAAGACCCAAATGGCAGAATATTTTTTATCGTATGATCGAAAAGAAGTATCTGCAAAGTGTAGACGGGTTCATTTTTAATTCGCAGACGACGAAGGGGGTAGTGAATGGGTTAATAGGGAATAGTAAACCTGATGTAGTGGCATATCCACCAACAGATCGGTTTGGGGAGGCAATTTCGGAAGAAGAGATCAAGGAAAGAGGAAAGAAGAAAGAACTCAGGATTCTCTTCCTCGGAAATGTGATGGAGAGAAAAGGGCTGCACACTTTACTGCAAGCCCTCCTCCGCCTTCCACCTTCCACCTTTTACCTGGATGTAATTGGCTCTCTCTCCACTGAACCCGCATACGCCAAGCAAATGCAAGACTTCGTCATGGTCAATGATCTATCGTCCATCGTCACGTTTCACTCTTCACTGGATAACGAACCGCTCAAACAAAAACTCCGGCAAGCGCATCTGCTCGCCATGCCATCATCTTATGAAGGCTTTGGGATCGTTTATCTCGAGGGCATGTGTTTTGGTCTGCCTGCGATTGGCACAACAACGGGGGCGGCGGGAGAAGTCATTCGCGACGGCGTGGACGGATTCCTGATTCAGCCGGGAGACGCTCACTCGTTGGCAAGCAGGTTGCAGATTATGAATGAGAAGCGCGATCTCCTCGTCCAGATGAGTCTCGCAGCGCGGAGTCGTTATCTGGCCCAGCCAAAATGGGATCAGACGGCGAGTCAAATCCGTAAATTCCTGAGTTCATTCCTGGTAAATAATGGAAAATAATTTCGATAAGAAGCAATTGCAATTTTTGAATTAAAGCCAACCCTTACATTTTCGTATGAGGGCCCGTTGGATTTAGAGAATTCTGTATAATATGCCTATTCGGTCCATTGGGACATTTTATAAGTAGCAATATCAAGGAGGCTTTACAAATGAAAATCTCGCGTGTTTCCCTATATGTATTTATTTCGGCCTTGATCCTGGCAGCTTGCGGTCAGACTTCCACTCCTGCAACATACACTACAGTATCGGCAGGCACTCTTAAGCCCGGGGACTCCATTCCAGCGCCAACAGGCGATGTCATTCTTACGATTAAGGGAGACATCGTCCAAAAAAATTCAGGGGATGTATTGCAATTTGACCTGGCAACCCTTGAAAGCGTTGGCCTGGTTGAATATGATGTCGATGACCCCTTTGTCAAAAAGAATATTGTATATAGCGGGGTGCTCATGTCGCAACTTTTAAGAGTGGCAGGAGCATCTTCAAATGCCACTACATTAACCCTGTATGCTTTGGATGATTATTCGGTTGACATGGAAATCTCAGATGTCAATCAGTGGCCTATCATGGTGGCTGTGAAAGCCGATGGCGAATATATGCCAATCGATATGAATGGCCCGCTGATCAGCATTATTCCATATAATGACTTTCCCGAACTCGATCACCTAACCTATGACGCGGTGTGGGTTTGGTCGTTATCTGAGATCACGGTCAAGTAATGATGTCCGGCGGATTTCTCTATTTATGATGAAGCGCCCAATTCTTTTAACGCGTTGGATGCTAACTCCGATTGAAATAATCGGAGTTCTTGGGCTTATCGCTCTGACCGTTGGCGGACTCTATTTCTCGATAAGAGATGCCCTGCAACTTGAGCAGGCGATCAACCTAAGCCTGACTCAAACGGTCATCCTTAATCAGGGAGTTGTCAACTTGCAGCGCGAGGTTCAATTAACCCGCAACGAAGTGACTCGCCTGTTGGGGGAGCTGGATAATCCGCCTCAGGGCATAACCCGTTTTGATTTCGTGGAAATCCAGGTAAGCAACCTCGTCGCCGAGGTAGAAACCCCTGAAATAAAATTTATATATACGGATGAAGACCTGGCTTTGGTGAATGAAATCAAAGATCAGTCTGCCCTCATTGAGCAGTTGATCAGTATCTGGGAAAATACAGATACGGTGCAACAAACCCTGGCCCTTAAGTCAATGGATGTTGAGTTAAAAACAATGGAAAGCGCGGTCAAACAATTAATTGACCGCCAGTCGGCCGCACAAAGAAATGCGATTATTCAAACCAGGGATAGTTTGCGTGCCTCACAACGCACAGCGATTATTACCGGCATCGTATTGCTTCTCATGGGCGTAGCTTTGGCGGCTGTCGTTCGGCGAGGGCTGAATTCAAGGTTACAACAAGCTCTGGAAGCCGACCAATTAAAGAGCCAGCTCCTTAGGAACGTCAGCCATGAATTGCGGACGCCGCTCGCCGCGATCAATGGATATACCCAATTATTAGATGAAGAAGCGTATGGATCGATTACGCAGGAACAGAAAAGGGCGGTCCAAAAAATACTTATCAATACCACCCAGCTTCAAGGTATGGTAAATAACTTATTGGATGGGGCCCAAATTCAACAAGGCAAGCTTTCCATCAAATATACGGCTTTTGCCATTGAAGACCTGATCAAAACGACTCAATCGGCCCTGGATATTCTGGCAAAAACAAAGAATATCAAATTAACCAGAGAGATCGCGGCAGATGTGCCGCCAATGTTGGTCTCGGATAAACTCAGGCTGCAACAGATACTCTTCAACTTAACCAGCAATGCCCTCAAATTCACTGAAAGTGGAGCGGTGCATATACGAGTCTTTACGCCCGGGCCCACTCAATGGGCACTGCAAGTAACAGATACTGGCATTGGCATACCCATGAAGGCGCAGGAGCGTATTTTCGAATCTTTCTGGCAGGTGGATAGTTCAGCAACGCGACAATATCGCGGTTCCGGGCTGGGGTTATCCATAGTAAAACAACTGACTGAGTTAATGGATGGCAAGATCATGCTTAAGAGCGAACCTGGAAAAGGAAGTACATTTACAATCGTTTTCCCGCTGGAGCCACAACAATGAACAAACCTTTAGCGTTAATTATTGAAGATGAAGAGGACCTGGCTGAAATATATTCCAAAGCCCTGCAGGGTGGCGGGTTTGAAACCGAAGCCATTCGAGACGGTAAAAAAGCTTTGGAACACCTTGCAAGCGCTTCCCCAAATGTGATCATTTTAGATCTGCACCTGCCTCATATTGGAGGCGCAAGCATTCTGCAACACATCCGCTCGAATGAACGTTTATCGAAAACCGCTGTGATCGTTACCACCGCGGACGAACGACAAGCGGAAGAATTGCACGGTCAGGCGGACCTGGTTTTGCTCAAGCCAGTCAGCCTTAGTCAATTGCGGGAATTGGCGAACCGGGTGGCAAAATTCCAGCCGCCGTAACAAGGGAGCTCATGAGCTCGTCATAATAAGCAGGCATAAAAGGGGAAGCGGTTAGCCACGTGTATAGTATTGGCAACTATAGGTGACAGTCACGTTTAGCGTGACTGTCACCTTGAATGTTACAGAGTATCGCATAATTTAGTAAACAGGAATTTCAGTTTCTTCTAGCAATTTTGACCAAAAGTTTACTTATTTTTGAGACAAGCGATAAGAATGGAGAAAAATGGAACTGATTGGTGAAATTGCAGGGCTTGCGACATCCTTCTTCTTTGCGATGACCGCGATTATTTTTACAAAGACAGGGCATATGGTTGGTTCACAAGTTACCAACCGCGTGAGGCTCTTATTTGGGTTGAGTTTCCTGGTTATCATAAATCTCATTCTCTTTCGTGAGCCGTTGCCTTTTGCAGCAGGCTCTTCGCGCTGGATATGGTTAAGCCTTTCCGGTGTGATCGGGCTTTCACTCGGCGACGCCTTCCTGTTTCAGGCCTTTGTCTCGGTAGGCGCGCGCCTCGGGACTTTGCTATTGAGCCTCGCCCCCATCTTCGGTTCGATCATTGCCTGGGTGTTCTTTGGTGAAACTCTCACCCCTCTGCAAATTACTGGAATCGTCCTTGCGTTGGCGGGGATAGGCTGGGTAGTCATGTCGCATGAAGAACCTGAAAACACTCCGCATGGACATACGCGCCGAGGTGTGATCTTTGGCGTGTTGGGAGGGCTTGGACAGGCAGTTGGGCTTGTCCTCGCCAAGCAAGGGATGAGCGGAGATTTTTCTCCTTTCCAGGGGAATGCCATTCGCATGCTCGCCGCAGTGATTTTCATTTGGGTATGGACAGTCATTCAAAGACAGACAAAGGCGACAATCACAGCGGTTCGCCAACAACCACAAGCTCTACGCCTGATTGCGCTCGGCGCATTGATGGGCCCTGTCCTTGGAGTTTCCGCATCTCTGTTGGCCGTACAACACGCGGAAGTTGGAGTCGCCAGTACATTGATGGCGCTGCCGCCTGTGATCATCCTGCCGATCAGTCATTTTGTGTTTAAGGAAAAGGTCAGCTGGCAAGCCATCGCTGGAACTTTGCTCGCCATTGTCGGAGTGGCAGTGTTGTTCCTTGCCTAATTCCGCTATGTAGGTCACGCTTAAAGCGTGACATTGCAAACATAACGATATCGTCACGTTGAAAACGTGACCTACATTTCCGAGTCATCTTCGTTTCAGTGCTATAATCCTTCTACAACTAATTTAAAGAGTCCCTGATTTACACTACAAAAATCCGCTGACTCACTTATATCAGCAGTCCGCGCTGTTTTTATCTGAGCGTATGCTCATTTTCCCAACATTGATAGACTTCTGAAGAAAAGGAATACTTTGAACTTCGAACAATTTAATCTGGATTCTCGCCTTATGCCGGGAATCAAAAAGGCTGGTTATGAAAAGGCCACGCCGATTCAGGAGGCGGCCATCCCGGCTGCCATCCGCGGGCGTGACATTATCGGTACCGCACAAACAGGCACAGGCAAGACCGCCGCATTCGTTCTCCCCATCTTAAACAAACTACTTGACGGGCCTCGCCATGTGACGCGTGCTTTGATCGTTACACCAACTCGCGAACTGGCTGAGCAAATCCACGATGTCGTGAAGGCATTGTCAGCTGGGACAAAGCTCCGCAGCGCAACTATTTACGGCGGAGTCGGACCCGCACCCCAAATGAAGGCATTGCGTGAAGGTGCGGAGATCCTGATCGTTTGCCCAGGCCGTTTCCTAGACCTCGTCAATCAAGGCTATTCCCGCCTCGATAAAGTTGAAATCCTAGTGCTGGATGAGGCTGACCGCATGTTCGACATGGGTTTTCTGCCCGATGTAAAGCGCATCATCAAGGCATTGCCCGTGGCGAGACAAACCATGTTGTTCTCGGCCACCTTCCCCGGCGAAGTAGAACTTCTCGCATCAAGTTCACTTAAGAATCCGCAGAAGATCGCGATGGGCATCAGCCGCCCCGCGCATACCGTGACGCACGCGTTGTATCCGGTGCCGCCGCATTTGAAGTCGCAATTGCTTTTGGCTCTGCTCAAAAAAACGGATACGAATTCTGTGCTGATCTTTGCGCGCACGAAATATCGCGCGCAAAAAGTGGCGCAGCAAATTGAACGCGCCGGGCACAAGGTGACGAGTTTGCATGGCGACCGTTCGCAAGGGCAGCGCCAATCTGCGCTCAAGGGCTTCAAGGATGGCACGCATCAGATCATGGTGGCCACCGACATTGCCGCGCGCGGGCTGGATGTTGAAAGTATTTCGCACGTCATTAACTACGACATGCCTGACACCGCCGACGCATACATTCATAGAATTGGACGCACTGGCCGCGCACAACGCACAGGCGACGCGTTCACTTTGGTCACGCATGAAGATGATGATATGATCCGCATTCTCGAACGCATCATGGGCGGACCGATCAAACGCGAGACCCTCGAGGGATTTGACTACACCGCTCCCGCCCCGCCGAAATCTGCCTCTGATGGCCGAGGCAGAGGCGGCCCCCGAGGTGACTCCCGCCGCCCCCCACGCCCCGCTCCCACACCAAAGAGTTATGGCAGGAATCGCCTGGCGCCGAGGAAGAGTAGATAAGTTCAGTGATTAGTTATTAGTAAATAGAACCCCGTCTCATGTGAGGCGGGTTTTTTAGTTGTTGCTTCAAAAGGGATTTTCGTATATAGTAGTGATAATTCTAAACTCGGGTGAAGTAACATGCCAAATGATCCTAAATCAATCAAAAGAGTGATGATCAGTAGTACAGCGCGCGACTTGCCAGAGCACCGCAAGGAAGTTTTAGAGGCTTGTTTGCGCCAAGGGATGTTTCCCGTAATGATGGAACATCTACCTGCCAATGATGCTGAAGCCATTTCAGCTTCTCTGAAAATGGTAGATGAGGCAGATATTTATGTTGGGGTCTTCGCTTACCGATATGGATACATCCCAAAAGAAAATAATCCAAAACAAATCTCTGTAACGGAGATGGAATATAACCGTGCTGTAGAGCGAAAAATTCCGCGGTTGATATTTGTGATGGATAAATCTCATCCTATTACTGCAGACGATATGGATATCGAAAATGCAGGAAAACTAAAAACCTTCAAGGATCATATCCAGACTGATAACATTGTCAACTTCTTTAAATCACCTGCCGATCTACGCGGTCATGTTATCAACAGCATTTCACGATATCGCGAAGCTGATGTCACACAATTCCATTATGTCAGTGAAATTTCACAACCGCCCGAAGCATATATCGCGCATCCTTATACCCTCCTGCAAACACATCGCTTGGTCGGGCGACAGAACGAACTTAATTTACTCACAAACTGGGTCACAAAGAAACAAGAAGAAATTTATTGGACACGCATATTGAGCATCATCGCCATCGGTGGAATGGGCAAAAGTGCTTTGACTTGGAAATGGTTCAACGATATTGCGCCGCAAGAAATGAAACCTCTCGCGGGACGAATGTGGTGGAGTTTTTACGAGAGCGACGCATCATTTGAGAATTTTGTCATACGAGCGTTGGCTTATGTGAGCAAGCGTTCCAGAGAAGATATAGAAAAAAATACTAGGCCCGGCGAACGCGAAGAACAACTACTACTAAAATTGGATCGAGAGCCATATTTACTGGTTCTCGATGGCTTGGAACGAATTTTGATCGCTTACGCGCGTATGGATGCAGCGCGCCTCTCCGATGACGATATTGATCAAAAAACAGCGAATTTTGTTGCAAAGGCATATGGCTTGCCAGAAAGCGCAGCGCAATCATTTGTCGGTCAACATCTTTTACGCAAAACTACTGATCCACGCGCAGGTTCATTTTTTCGCAAGCTCGCTAATGTCCGCTCAACACGAATCCTAGTAAGCACACGTTTATATCCTGCTGACCTACAATCAGCAACAGGTGAACCAATTCATGGCTGCACTGCGATTTTCCTACGCGGGCTCAATGACGACGACGCGCTCAACCTGTGGCGCGCCTTCAATGTTAGTGGTTCACATGAGACACTATTACCCATGTTCTATAAATTTGAGAATCATCCTTTGTTGATGCAATCACTAGCCAGCGAAGTGAGTAATTATCGCCGCGCCCCAGGCGATTTTGATCGTTGGCAAAAAGATCATCCCAAATTCGATCCGTTTAGTTTGTCGATGACACATGTCAAAGGTCATGTGCTAGGGTTTGCTATGCAAGGACTATACAAAAATGCTCGCAAAGTTCTTGAAACAATTGCGGCATTCCGAATGCCAGCGTCTTACGACACGCTCGCAGCAATTTTCATCGGAGAGGGCAAAGTGTTTCCTACCGAACTTGGGTTAGATCAGGCGCTCAAGGAATTAGAGGATCGTGGCTTATTAGGCTGGGATAAACGTGCAAATCGCTATGACCTACACCCAATAGTGCGTGGGGTAGTGTGGGGAGGTTTGACTCATGAGACTCGAGATGGAGTATTTAATTCTTTGCAAGCACATTTCGAGTCAATCCCAGCGGCTGTCAGTGAAAAAATCAGAGGCCTTGAAGATCTCACCCCTGCAATCGAGCTATATAACACACTAATCGGTTTGGAAAAATATGATGATGCCGCTACCCTATATGTAAATCGTCTTCTTAGTCCTATGCTATTTCTAAACTTAGCTAATCAGAGTGTTGAACTTCTCGAATTGTTAGTTCCACATATAATTGGCGTGTGGGTTTCTGAGACAAATGCAAATGAAACAAAAGCTGCACAATCAATCTTTCTCGTAACACTAGGGATTAACTATCAAAATAGCGGTCGGCCAAGAAGAGCAACTGAAATTTATAGACATCATTTTCCTTTAATCGAGAATTATATAAGATATAAGAAAGAGGATTCTGATATTCTTGTCTTTCCTATAATAGGAATAGAGAGTTTCCTGCTCAGTGGCGCGTTATACGAGGCAGAGCTAATTGCGCGTCGCCTAATCAAAGTTTGCGAAAGTGCGGGCAATGAAAGTCTATTAGCCATAGTCAAAGAGTGGTGGGGTTTAATACTTGCTTATCGTGGAATGGCGAAAAATGCTAAGAAACACCTTACAACAATATCAAATTCCAGAGCTGCTTGGTCTGACGCTCACAAATCTCAAATTGCAATTTGGGAGCAAGACTTTCCCCTATCCGAAAATTATGCAAACTCGTATCTAAAATCTGTAAATGATTTTGAAAGAGAGAGGATCAGGGCAAAACGATTGCAAGGCACAGCAATATTAGGCACAAAAAACCTCTCCAAAGCTAGAGACCACCTGCACGATTCTCTTACACATGCAAGGGCAGTAAATCTTATTGACGAGGAACTCGCAATTCTTATCGCACTTGCTGAATTGAGTCGTCAACAAGAAGGGTTATTGGTTGCACGAGAAAACTTGGGAAATGTGTGGGAGTTTGCTGAACGTGGTCCTTACCCGCTCTTTCATGCAGACGCATTCAATGTACTTGCCCAAATCGAGCGGGATGAAGGCAACAAAGATAAAGCTGTAGATGCTGCAACTAAAGCATATCGTCTTGCATGGTGTGATGGCCCACCTTATGCTTATCATTGGGGCCTGGAAAAGGCTAAGCAGCATCTCAAAGAACTTGGTGCCCCTGAGCCTGATATGCCTCTATTTGATGAAAGCAAATATGCGCAAATGCTTGAAGTTGAGATTAATCCAAAAGATGAATTTTGGGTTGATCCTGATAAGGACCTTGATCTTGATGATGTCGTGAATAATTGAATTATCTGCAAATCAGAAGGAATTCACACTAATGCGAATCGTTGTCATCTCAGACATGCACGGAAATGATTTTGCCTTTGAAAAAGTGGAAGCCGACATAAAAGTGCAGGGCGTCGATCAAATAATCTGCCTTGGGGATGCGATCCAGGGTGGGGCACAACCTGCGGCTGTGGTTCAACGCCTGCGCAGGTTGAATTGTCCCGTGGTAATGGGTAATGCGGATGCCTGGCTGCTCACTGGTGTGGATTCTGGCCGGGAAGCAATTCCGCCCGAACGGCTCAAAATGATGGATGTTATCCGTGATTGGTCGCTTTCACAACTCACAGAAGACGACCTGGACTTCATAACCGCATTTCAACCCACCATTACGATAAAACTTGAAGAAGACCTCAACCTATTGTGTTTCCACGGCTCCCCCACCGACTTTGACGATATCATCCTGCCAACCACGCCCGAGGATGAATTCCAAAAGTTCCTCGGTGCCTATAACAAAAATATTCTAGCGGGTGGCCACACCCACACGCAACAGGTCAGGCGCTGCGGTGAGCGGTTCTTCTTCAACCCTGGCAGCGTTGGGTTCCCATTCAGTTCCTATCAGAACGATGGTCAATTCCACGTGGATACATGGGCGGAGTACGCGATCCTGACGATCAGCAATGGTGAGGTTGGACTGCAATTCCGCCGCCTGCCATATGATGCGAATGATGTGATCGAAATCTATCGCAAAAGCAGCCGTCCCTTTGCAGAGGACGCCATCGCGCAGTATCAGGGTTGAGACCCTTACGCTCCCAATTGTGATTCCCTGAGCGAAGCGAAGGGTCTCTCCTCCGGAAGGTATGAGACTCTTCGGTCGCGAAGAACGCTCCCTCAGAGCGACATGGTATTTTGAGAGCACCAGTAATCAAAAAGAGCCCGACGCTTTCGCGTCGGGCTCTTTTTTGTTGACTAGCTCAGAACAGTTACGTTCGTGGCCTGTGGTCCTTTGGGACCCTTCTCAACAGTGAATTCTACTTTCTGGCCTTCTTGCAGGTTACGGAAACCGTCACCTTGAATGGCGGAGAAATGGACGAAAACGTCCGCTCCACCTTCGCGCTCGATGAAGCCGAAGCCTTTATCACCGTTGAACCACTTTACTGTACCAATTATTCTGTCAGACATTTTTGCCTCCTTTGGCAAATTAAAAAATTTTTTCTAGGTCAATCTGTTTGTTCCATCGGAGGTCAAAACAAAACAGCCCACGGTCAAACCGTGAGCTGTTGATGTTCTTCAAACCAACGTAACTTACCGTTTTCCTATCTGCGTTAAAGATAACATAGCAGCCAAAATAAGTCAACAAAAAGTGAGCACCAATATTGCGAGTATAATCCTCTGCCTATGAACTTTTTAATCACCGGAGCCGCGGGATTCCTCGGCTCTTCGCTTGCCAATCACCTCGCTCGCGAGGGTCATCAAGTGCGCGGCCTTGATGACCTCTCCACTGGTGATCCGCAGGTGCTCGCGCCCGATGTCCATTTTACGCGGGGGGATGTAAGCGACCGCCCCAAACTATGGACTCTTCTTCAAGATGTGGATGTGGTCTATCACCTCGCCGCCCGCGTTTCAGTGCAGGAATCCATTTTATATCCACGCGACTATAACTCCGTCAACGTGGGCGGGACAGTGGCCTTGATGGAAGCCATGCGTGACGTGGGAGTCAAACGCGTCGTTCTGGCTTCGTCCGGAGCTGTATACGGCGACTTGGGCGACTCAACACTGATAGAGTCCGCCACACCCAACCCACGCTCACCTTATGCTGTCTCCAAACTCGCAGCCGAATATTACGTCCGCACGATTGGTGGGTTGTGGGGTATTGAAACTGTGAGTTTGAGAATTTTCAACGCGTATGGACCAGGTCAACACCTGCCGCCCTCCCATCCGCCCGTTGTGCCGCATTATCTTCGCCAGGCCCTGCGTGGTGGGACGCTGGTCGCACATGGTGATGGAAGCCAGACCCGCGATTATATCTATGTCGATGATGTCGTCAGCGGCATGGTAGCCGCATCCACTGCACCAAACATTGACGGGCTGGTCATCAACGTCGGCTCGGGCGTGGATACTTCAATCAAGGATCTGATTCGCATCGTTTTAGACACCACGAACAGCGGCGCTAACGTTGTCTACAACTCCCAAACCTCTGGCGGCGTCTCCCACATGCGCGCAGACTTAAGCCTCGCAAAAGAAAAATTACGCTTCGTTCCATCAATCAAATTGGAAGAGGGGTTGAGGCTGACGCTTCAACGAGATTCTCGTTTTAAATAGTTTTCACCACGGAGTAACTGTGTATGTTGTCAAGCAGAAAAAGCAGGGTTCCAATGAGAACGATCGCGAATGATGGCGTTCAAAATGGTGAGGAGTTTTCGCATGCAAGCAACAAGGGCGACCTTTTTCTTCTTGCCTGTTTTAAGGAGGCGCTGGTACATTTCGCGGATCACTGGATTGCGTCGAGTAGCGGTGAGAGTTGCCATGTAAAGAATGGAGCGCACACCGGGCGCCCGCCGCTGATCGAGCGCTGGGCATTTTTATTACCACTGTCGCGATTATATGGAGCCACGCCAACCAAGGCGGCAATCTGCTTGCGGTCACAACTCCCCAATTCGGGAACATCGGCAATCAGTTTTGCGGCGGTCTTTTTGCCAACACCCTGAACTTCAACCAGCAGGTCTGATTTTTCCTTGAAGTCAGGATTGGTGTTCACAAAATCGTCAATTTCACGATCAAGTTGTTTGAGTTGGCTCTTGAGCCAGGTAATATGTTCATTCAAAGAAGCATGGAGTTTTCTGGGTGCAGTATTCAGACGATTGCGTTCTGCCACCAAAAAGTCCGAAATTTGTTTTCGGCGAGTGATCAGTGCGCTCAAAATCTGCTCATTTTCAGTGGAGAGGCGGGTCAAAGCAGGTTGGACCCGTTCCCCAAATTGAGCTAACACCTTGGCATCCAACTTGTCGGTCTTGGCCAGTTGCCCTAAAGAACGAGCAAAGTAACGGACTCGTTTTGGGTTGACACGACACAAAGGCAGGCTTGCAAGATAAATTTGAGCAACTGCAATTTGTTCGTAGCCGCCTGTGGCTTCCAAGACAATTCGTTCTGGTTGGAGTTGCTCCAGTTTCTTGATCAACTCACGAATTGCTTCTTCTGTATTTTTCGTGCGCCAGGTCTCGCCGCTTGGGATCACGACGATATCTAACCAATCCTTGGAGACATCGATGCCTACATTTGTTTGAGTGGTTAATTCTGCCATTTTGACCTCACTGGAGTATAATTTTTTCGGTACCCGTTCTAGCAGATCCGGTCTTCGAGACCACATAACTGTTCGGGCTACCCACCCCTCGGGACACAGCGACCCCTACTCCGTGACGGTCTTTTAGACCCTCACACGATCGGCCTGCTGTGTCCTTATTTTTTATCATACTAGATCACGGAGATGAACAACTTAAACATTGGAGTAGTTGTTGGTTTTTTGGTTTCCCTTTTTTATTCTCTTTGTATAGTAATATGGCAAGTTGTAAGGGGACGCAATATATTGCCAGCAGTGGGCGTGATCCTTATCATTTTATTGTTGATTTGTCTTGCAAGCGCAATATTTGGCGGCATTACAAGTGCAGTATTTGTCCTCATCTTGAGAAAACTTAATATTGGCATCACAATATACACAATCGTATGTCTTCTTATCAGCCTTATCATAGTATTACCCTTCAATTTGACATACCTTAATTGGATTTCAAGTGTTAAATTTTGGGATGGACATACAATAAGTGCAAGAAACAATTTATTTTGGGCGATAGTTCCACCATCTATTCTTTATATAACTGCAAGTGGCTTTGTAAGTCGGTACTTGTATAAAATTAATAAATCAAATGAAGCCGCCTCTTACCCCTGAATTCTACAATCGCCCTACGTTGACCGTCGCGCGCGAACTGCTTGGTGCGCGGCTGGTTCATATTTCAAATGGAATCAAGCTGGTGGGCATTATCAGCGAAACTGAAGCATACATCAGCGAAGAAGACCTGGCTTGTCATGCAAAAGCAGGCAAAACAGGACGAACTGCTCCGATGTATGGCCCGCCTGGGCATGCTTATATCTATTTCACTTATGGCAATCATTGGATGCTGAATGCAGTGACGGAACGCGAGGGTTTCCCAGCGGCGGTGTTAATCCGTGCGATACAACCCATCGAAGGCGTTGAGGTGATGATGGAACGCCGTCAGGGACGGGATACGTTTGGACCTGGAAAACTGACCCAAGCGATGGGAATCACCAAAAGCCAGAACTATGCCAATTTGACAGAGGCAACTTCCAGTTTAAGAATCGAAGCGGGCATTTTTATCCCAAATAAAAGCGTGACGATTGGCCCTCGCGTGGGTTTAAATAAAACACCAGAGCCATGGTTATCCAAGCCCTGGAGATTTCTAGTCAAAGATCATGTCATTGCGAGTCGCGAGCCTTAAATGGCGAGTGACGAACGCCTCCTCGCAATGACAAATATAGAGGAGAACCTTATGGGATTACTTGATGGAAAAAATGCTTTAATTTTTGGTCTTGCGAACGAACGCTCGATTGCGTGGGGCATTACACAGGCTTTCAAACGCGAAGGTGCAAATTTGGGAATCAGCTATGCGGGCGAAATGCTCGAGAAACGTGTAAAGCCGCTCGCCGAGCAGGTGGAATGCAAATGGGTCGAAGAATGTGACGTGACAAAGGACGATCAGATCGCGTTGACGGCTGAGAAGGCTGCGAAACATTTTGGAAAGATCGATGTTCTGGTGCATTCAATTGCATTCGCTGGCCGCGATGAATTGAGCAAACCCTATTATGAAACCAGCCGTGAGGGATTCAAAACCGCGATGGATATCAGCGTTTTTTCCCTTGTGGCATTAACCAATGCATTCCTTCCGATCCTGAATCCCAATGCCTCAATCATGTGCCTTACCTATTATGGCTCGGTGAAAGTTGCGCCACATTACAACGTGATGGGCGTGGCCAAAGCCGCCTTGGAATCATCGACTCGCTATCTTGCATATGATCTCGGCCCGCAAAAAATCCGCGTGAACGCAATTTCAGCGGGGCCGATCCGCACTCTTGCTGCGGCAGGTGTGGGTGGTTTCCGCGATATGTACAAACACTTTGCAGATATGTCTCCCATGCGTGAAAACGTGACGATTGAAGATGTAGGCAATGCAGCGGTGTTCCTTGCCTCTGATCTTTCCAAACGCATTACTGGCGAAGTGCTTTATGTGGACTCTGGCTTCAACAGCGTTGGTGTGCAGATGAATGTAAAGGAAGAGAAAGGCGAGTAAAGAGAGATTTGTGAATAGTGAATAGTAGGGGCGGGCCCTGTGTCCGCCCTTTTTTGTTTTAACGGTAAAATTAGTCCAACATGTTCAAACGCAACAGCACTCCAACTGCAAAGAACTCACAGGGCGAAACCCCGCAACCTGTGCAAGCCGTCGAACGCATCACCTCGGTGCTTGGCTCAGGTGTCATCTGGCACGGAAGCATCAACGGCACAGGCGGTGTCCGTATCGAAGGTGCGTTTGAAGGCGAGATTGCGCTACGCGGCATGCTCGTGGTCGGTGAGACGGGACGCGTCACCTGTCAAAACGTGCGTGCCAACACGGTTATCGTAGCGGGCGCAGTGCGCGGAAACATCACCACCCAAAAACTGGAAATTCGCGCCTCGGGTCGTGTATGGGGAGACGTGGTCACCACTGCTTTCGTGACTGAGGAAGGCGCTTTCCTGCGCGGACAAATCCGTATGGAAGAAATGGTCGAGCTGGACCTCGAGCCTGCCCCTGACTCGACGCCTTCGGAGGCCGCCCAGGCCGAATCCATCGCACAGACGCCGATCCAGATTCCCACGCCGGAGCCAGCGCCTGTGGTCGAATCGACGCAAAAAATAATGCGAAAGAAAAAAGGCGAAGCTTAGTACGGGCGACCCTTGTGGTCGCCCATTTTTGAATCCCATGAAATACACTGAACTCAAAATCCAAACCCAGCGCGAAGTCCCCAACAATGCACGGACCGAGGGATTCGCATTCCTCGTCCGCGCAGGTTATTTGACTCGTGAAAACGAAACTCTTCCGCTCGGCCAGCAAGCCATTTCACGCCTGCAATATCTATCAAAAGGTCCTTCTTTCTTCTCACTTCTTTCTTTACCATTACTAAGCAACGATCACGAATCATTCTTCCCTCTCTCCGCTGGGCCAACTGAAGTCATCCATTGCGACTCCTGCAAATATACAGAGCGCCTCGAACTCGCTCAATTCAAAAAGACAACACTTCCCCAAGAGGGAGAACTTCCGCTTGAAAAAGTATTAACCCCCGATTGCAATACCATCGAATCTCTTGTGAATTTTCTTGGCATATCCAAAGAAAAAACTGCCAAGGCTTTGATGTACACCCGCATCGTTGACAATCAATTTGTCTTCGTCGTTGTGCGCGGGGATATGACCATGAGCGAAGCGAAACTCGGAAATGCGGTCGGGGAAGTAAAAATTGCAGATGCGGAATCAATTCGCAGTTCGGGTGCGGAGGCGGGGTTTGCATCCCCAATTGGATTGAAGAAGGCACTCATTGTCGTTGATGATTTGATTCCACAATCCCAAAATCTCGTTGCGGGCGCGAACGAGGCTGGCTATCATTTCAAGCATACGAATTATCCGCGTGACTATTCTGCTGAAATCGTCGCGGATTTGACTCAAGCCAAAGCAGGCGACTCTTGCATTAATTGTGGCAATCCACTTTCTATTCTTAACTCGCTTAGTTTGGCTGCGCGTTCCAAATTTCATTTTGAAAATATCCTGCTTGCTCTCGCAGAGACTCATCACGATGAAAAAGGATTAACGTTTCCAATATCCGCAGCGCTGTTTGACGTATATCTTATGCAAATTCCTGGCAAGACCATCAATACTTTGGAAAAAGCTGAAGAGATCTATAACTCCCTGCAAAGCGAAGGCATCTCAGCTTTGTTCGATAATCGCGACGAGCGCGCAGGCGTCAAATTCAACGATGCGGATCTGATCGGCTGTCCCATCCGCGTGACGGTTGGAGAAAAAGCGCTTCAAAATGGAATGGTAGAATTGAAACCTCGCAAGGAAAAGGAAAATCAAGCCATACCTCTTGCGGACTTAATTTCACATCTAAATACCTTTTTCAAATAACTGTGCAAAAACACTCCCCTACCTTCTTGCAGATCATTTCCACCGATTACCTGGCGCAAAATTTTTTTGTGATGACCTTTGGAGGCTGGGTCATTTACGGCATAGACGCATTGTTTGAAGGAAAAACCACTCTCTTCCTCGCCATCCTGGCCGCGATTCTCACGCCCATTGGGCTGGTCACCTTCTTCTGGAGATACAGGTTGATCGTTTCCACTTTCATCAACGGGGTGGAGATCACAGGTCGCGTGACTGAGATCAATCACATTTCCACGGGGAAGAGGAGAAAAGATTACATCATTGATTACGAGTACAATCTTAACGGGCACGCTTATCAATATCGAAATCGCGTAAAGAAAAATAATTATGCTGAAAAGTTGAAGCAGGGTCAGCAAGTGACTCTTCTGGCACATGAAAAAACACCACACATTGCATTTATCAAAGACATCTATTTGGAATCCCTATAACCCATGAACGTTGGACACTTCCCCCCGCCCAAACGACGCGGTCTGATCGTGCACGGTGGCATCCTGCTTGTGCTGGCAATCACCACAATCATTGGGTTTATCAATTTATCCAGCGCAGAAGTGGGACCTGCCTTCTTGACCTGGCTGCTGGTCGCATTATTCTCATTTGTGCCAATCCCATTCCTTGTATATCGCGCCTATTCATTATGGCGCGCAGACTATCACATGGATCGTGACAGCCTCGCCATCAATTGGGGCTTGCGCGCGGAAGACATTCCGCTCACGGATATCGAATGGATCCGTCCCGCCGCAGACCTGACGCACCCGCTCTCGCTCCCCACGCTGCCTCTGCCTGGAGGGTTATTGGGCACGCGCCGTCACCCCGATCTGGGCATGGTGGAATTTCTCGCGGCAGATGCAAAGAAACTTTTGCTCATCGCCACCGCCAAACGAGTATTTGTGATCTCACCCGACGACCCCGCATCTCTCGCTCAAACTTTCGCGCGCGCGACCGAATTGGGAAGCATCACGCCTGCCGAGGCAAAATCAGTGTACCCATCTTTCGTGGTTACGCAGGCATGGGAAAGCGGACTCGCGCGTTACCTTTGGCTCACCTCGCTCTTCCTCAATTTAGGGTTGTTCATTTGGGCCAGCCTCATCATCCCATCTACGCCTCGCGTCGCGTTGGGTCTGCAATTTGTTGGCAGCGAACTCGAAACCGTGCCATCCTCACAACTCATCATCTTTCCAGTTGCAAGCCTTCTGCTTTCCATCGCAGGTTGGATCGCAGGTCTGTATTTCTATCGTTGGGATCGTGAACGCGTGCTTGCCTTTATCGTATGGGGCTCGGGCACACTCACCAGCTTGTTATTCCTGCTTGCAGTACTTTTCATTATTACAACTCCTGTTTGATGTCATTGCGAGGGCGCTCTTGCTCTTTGCCCGAAGCAATCTCCAACATTGTCTGGGATTGCTTCGTCGAGCTAAACCTGTCCTCGCAATGACGGAATGGTCTCATGCAACTTCTCCTTGGTTTCCTCCTCGCAATCCTTATCGCTTTCCTCGCATACAAAGCCCGCAGCCTCAACAAAAGCGGATTTATCGCCGCGGCTTTCACAGGCACGGTCATCTTTGGCATTGGTGGATGGCAATGGGCGATTGTCCTGCTCACGTTTTTTATTACATCCTCCGTGTTGAGTCGCGCATTCAAAAAAAGCAAGCAAGGTCTCGACGAAAAATTCTCAAAAGGCCACGAACGCGATGCAGGGCAGGTCTTTGGAAATGGTGGCCTCGCCACCCTCTTCGCGGCGCTGCATTTCTTTTATCCAGAATCATTGATTCCCTGGCTCGCTTTTACAGCATCCCTCGCCGCAGTCAATGCGGATACCTGGGCTACCGAACTTGGTGTGCTGAATCCAAGCCCGCCGCGCATGATCACTAACTTAAACAAAGTTGTGGAAAAAGGCACCTCAGGCGGAATCTCCTTAATCGGCACATTCGCTTCTCTCGCAGGCTCTTCCTTAATTGGCCTCCTCGCCGCCTCCCTCTACCTGACTCCTGATTCTGTTTCGATATTCATCATCATCACTTTGGCAGGACTTGCGGGCTCCCTCTTTGACTCATTCCTCGGCGGCACGGTCCAAGCCATGTACTACTGCCCGACAGATAATAAAGAAACAGAGAAACATCCACTCCACACCTGCGGCGCAGAAACGGTTCACATCCGCGGTTGGAAGTGGCTGAATAATGACTGGGTCAACTTCGCGTGTGGAGCATTTGGGGTTGTGATAGCGTTGATTAGCCTGCTATACTCATAGCACAGGAAATTCATTGTTAATGACAAAGCTGGGTGACCATGGGACCTGCGTCCCATATCCATCTTACAAGTATTGAGGGATCCCTTATGACTCTATATGATGTTATTGTGATCGGCGCGGGACCCGCGGGCGCAACCGCCGCGCGCAAACTAGCGCAACAGAATTTGAAGGTGCTCCTGCTTGAAAAGTTCAAGTTGCCGCGCTACAAACCATGCGGCGGCGGGCTGACGAGCAAGGTTTTGCATATGCTCGACTTCGACATCGCTTCCACACTTGAAGATGAGGTGCGCGCAGTCGCATTCTCATACGACAGTGGACCATTAACATTGCAAAGCCTGCCACGCGTGGCAGGCTGGCTGGTGATGCGCGACAAGTTCGACTATTTGCTGACGCAAAAAGCTATTGAGGCAGGTGCGGAGTTGCGCGATAGCGTCGCGGTGGAGCAGGTTGAGTTGGATGGCGATGGCGTGAACGTGCATACCAACGTCGAAACGTTGCGTTCCCGTTTCGTTGTCGGCGCAGATGGGGCGAATGGCACGACGGCGAAGACGCTCGGGTTGATGGCGAAGCGGCACGACGGCGCGGCGCTGGAAGGCGAGATTCAGGTTTCGTCTGCGGTGATGGAAAAATGGCGCGGTAAAGTGTTGTTTGATTTCGGCGGCATCCCGTGGGGTTACGCGTGGATTTTCCCGAAGGCGGAGCATCTGTCAATTGGTGTCGGCACCTGGCGACCCAGTGGTAAGGTCAAGCTACGCGATTACCTCTCACGCTTCATCGAGCGGCAGCCAGATTTGCGCACGCATGGTCAGCTCACGTTGAAGGGTCATCGTCTACCTTTGGGTGGGAGGTTCGATCAGTTCCATCGTGGGCGCGTCGCGTTGATTGGCGACGCCGCTGCCACTGCTGATCCATTATTCGGCGAAGGCATCTCGGCTGCCATCCGCAGCGGACAGATCGTAGCCGAGGAGATTCTCGCGGCAATGCAGCGTGGCGACACGAACTTGGCTCGTCACACCCGCCGCATCAATCAAGAACTGAACACTGACTTTCGATATGGGCGATTCGCGACACACATCTTCTATCGCTGGCCACTCTGGTCGTTCAAGGTTTTCGTTCAGAGCGGCGTACTATCGAGCATAATGCTGGCGATCGTCGAAGGTCAATCGGGTTATCGCAAATCGGTATGGCGGACGTTAATGCGCACATCATGATTTGCCTGGAAAATGATCCGCTCGCAAAATTTGGACCAGTCGCTCCATCAACAATGTCAGCAAATGTTTTGTCTTCCCATCATGAATGATTTTTAATAAGGGTATGTTTCCCCTGGCACCTTGCTCAATCCGTTTACATCTGTTTGTCCGATGCAGAGTCCGTTGACAATCGCCTAACCCACCACTTGCGACATCGTCATCAAAGGATGAGTACCTGAATGGCGCTAACTCACGCCTGATCAGGATAAACTTTTTTGAGAGCGTGGATAGGATGTGGTACTATCCAACAATTAACATAAACAACAAATCATTCGTAAAAGGGAACTGCCATGAAAAAAGATAACATCTTTCCATTGACCCGCGTGGTCATGTTCGGGGTTATTCCATTTTTATTGATTGCATTCGTCATTTTATTTTTCCTGCCAGATCGAACAGGCGAGCTTTTTGCATGGGCTATCAAACCACACATGTCATCCATGTATTTTGGCGCGGCCTACCTTGGTGGCGCATGGATCTTTGCCCAGGGAGCGATCGGTAAATACTGGCATCGGATACAGCCCGTATTCCTCGCTCTCACCATATTTACCTCATCCATACTCATCTCCACCATTTTGCATTGGGATCGTTTCTCATATGGCACGCTCAGCTTTACAATCTGGGTCATCATTTACATCATTTCTCCGTTTCTTATCCCAGCACTTTGGGTTTACAACAAAAGGACTGACTCGAACGAACCTGAAGCATCCGATGCACTAGTCTCCTCCACTGCCCGCCTCATCACCCGCATCGTGGGGACCGTTATCCTGCTTTTCGCTCTGACCGGTTTTCTCTACCCGACACTTCTTGTCAACACCTGGCCGTGGACATTAACTTCACTGACAGCACGCGTGATTTGCGGATGGCTTTCCGTGATTGGCACGAGTGCGTTGATGATTTCATCTGACTCGCGCTGGACTGCATGGCGCGTCTTCCTTGAAGGCAACTTTATTGCGTACAGCCTGATCCTTGTCGCGGCAGCCATGAACCCTGCCGATTTCAAGGCCAGCATTATCAATTGGTTTACGACCCTTCTTGCGATTATGTTGACCACCACTTTAATATTTTATTTGAGAATGGAAAGTCAAAGGCGAAAAAACTTATAAATGAAATAGTTCCCACTGCAAAGCACCTCCATATAGCTAGAATGGGTTTATACTACGCCCAGGTAGAATCCTGCTCGTAGAAGTGAGTACGCTGCCACTAAGAAACCGTCGGTAGCAATATTTAAGCCGAAATGGGACGGGTGAATTGAACTTATCGACAAATCAAATCAAGCTCGTACAATTCAAATTTCTGATGTAAGCGCGAATTCGAGATTTGGTTGTGCGAAGTCTAATTAATTTGTCCATTAGAGGCCAAAACATGAACAAATTAACGACTGCTGGGATGAAATGGCAATTGCAAATTGGCACAGTGGCTGTGCTTCTTGCGGGAAGCACACTCTTCTTCGCCACTGGGCATACCGATACATATTTTGCTTGGACAATTAATCCACCATTGCTTTCGGCAGCGTTTCTAGGCGTGGCGTACCTGGCCAGCGCGAGCTTGGGCTTTCTTGCATCTCGCGAAATCCTGTGGGCGCGTGCTCGGTTGGCGGTGCCCGGACCAACCAGCTTTACAGTTCTAATGTTCGTAACAACTCTTATCCATCTTGACCGATTTCACCTGAACAGCCCCACAATCATACCGGTTCTCCTTACCTGGCTTTGGCTAGCCGTCTACATTGGCGTTCCTACCAGCATGGCAATCAACCTGATACTTCAATTGCGTGCGCCCGGACAGGACCCACCACGCCAGGCATTACCGCTGGGATTGCGAGTGGCAAGCCTCATTCTCGCTGTTGTCACCCTTTTGGCGGGTGCTTTACTTTTCATTGCACCTCAGGCCGTTGCCCCTTGGTGGGCATGGCAGTTGACCCCACTCACAGGACGAGCGATCTCTACGTGGCTGGTATTTATTGGGGTTGTCGCGGCACATGTCGTCTGGGAGAATGATTACATGGGCATTGAACCGGTGATGATATTTTTTGTGCTATTTGGCCTCTTGCAAGGCCTGGCGCTTGTCCGCTATCCAAATGATCTTGCCTGGAGTGAGCCGCGCGGCTGGGTCTACCTTGTGTTTCTCGCAGCTATGCTGTTACTCGGCATCTTGGGTTGGGTCGGGGTGCGGAAGCTCAAATCTATTTGAGGCTAAATAATGACTGGGGCGATTTCGCGTGCGGCGCATTCGGGGCGGCGCTCACCCTGCTAGTTATGGGAGTTTTCTAACTATGATGAATTCATCGCAACCAATCCTTGTCACTGGCGCAAGCGGATTCGTCGCCATACATACCATCGTTCAATTGCTTGAGCAGGGCTATAAAGTTCGCGGAACGATTCGATCATTGTCGAAAGAGTCTGAAGTCCGCGAGACGATCTCAAGGTTTGTGTGGGCAAATGATCGGCTGGAGATTCTGCCTGCGGATCTGGAGCAGGAATCAGGGTGGGATGAAGCGATGAGAGACGTCGAATATGTTTTGCATGTCGCGTCGCCTTTTCCGTTGTATGAACCAAAACATGAAGATGAACTCATCATCCCTGCTGTTGAAGGAACGCTGCGAGTCTTACGTGCCGCACACAAGGCCAATGTCAAGCGCGTGGTGCTGGTCTCTTCCAATGCCGCAGTTTCAGCGGGACATCATGGCGAGAATAGAACCTTTACCGAAGATGACTGGTCGATCATTGAAAATAATATCGGCGCGTATTCCAAAAGCAAGACGCTGGCCGAACGTGCTGCATGGGGTTTTATCAACAGCGCAGAGAACGTAAACAAAATGGAAATGGTTGCTATCAATCCACCATTGATCTTTGGACCCATTCCCAATAAAAATTTTCCCACATCCGCAGAGATGATCCGCACTTTCATGCTGGGGCAGGTTCCTGGTGTAGGCAGGCTCAAAACGGACTTTGTAGATGTGCGTGATGTGGCATCTGCGATCATCCTCGCCATGACCACGCCTGAAGCTGCGGGAAATCGCTTTCTTGTCCCCACTGGCACGATCTGGATCAAAGAACTCGCGAATATTCTCCACGAGAAATATGGAAAACGTGGTTATAAGATTCCCAGAATTTTGTTCCCATCATTTTTTGTTAGGCTACTTGCTCTCTTCGATAAAAGGATCGCGTTGGTAGTCCGCAGTTTGGATTGGGATTTTGAACTCTCCAACGAAAAGGCAAGGCGCATCCTCAAATGGACTCCGCGTTCAAAAGAGGAAGCAATTCTCTCGATGGCTGAAAGTTTGATCGAGCAGGGATTTGTGTAAATGCCCTCCGCCCTCCCGAAAAAACATCGGGACTATGTGAGCGGAAAGACGAGTGCTTTTCGAGGAATGTAGTCGAAGGGCAGTGCGGCTAACCTAAACACCTTGTCCTTCGACTGCGCCGTAAAAAAGCGGCTCCGCTCAGGACGAAAAGTTTACCGTTTTGGAGCAATCATGAACTATCTACCATCTGATTTACGCTACGAATCCATGCGCTACAACCGTTCGGGCCGCAGCGGATTGAAACTGCCTGCTATTTCACTTGGCTTGTGGCATAACTTCGGCGGCGTGGATACTTTCTCAAACAGCCGCGACATGGTTCTGCGCGCATTTGATCTCGGCATCACGCACTTCGATCTTGCAAACAATTATGGTCCGCCGCCGGGCTCCGCCGAAGAGACATTTGGTCAAATACTGGCAAAAGATCTAAAGCCATATCGTGATGAATTGGTGATCTCTTCCAAGGCGGGCTATTGGATGTGGGAGGGGCCGTATGGAGAATGGGGCTCACGAAAATATTTAATCTCCAGCCTCGACCAAAGCCTTAAACGCATGGGACTGGATTACGTTGATATTTTCTATCATCACCGCTCCGATCCCGATACTCCTCTTGAAGAAACGATGAGCGCACTGGATCACATCGTTCGCAGTGGAAAGGCACTATATGCAGGCATCTCAAATTATCCCGCCGATAAAACACGCGAAGCCGCAAAAATACTGCGAGACCTCGGCACCCCTTGTTTAATTCATCAGCCCGTTTACAGCATGTTCAACCGCTGGGTGGAGGATGGTTTGCTCCAGACCCTGAAAGAAGAAGGCATCGGTTGTATTGCATTCTCCCCTCTTGCCCAGGGATTGCTGACCGATAAATATCTTGGAGGCATTCCCGAAGGTTCGCGCGCATCCAAGCCTCATGGCTTTCTTAAGCCTGACAACATTACTGACGAGAAACTGGCAAAGGTTCAAAAACTGAACGAGATGGCCAAATCGCGCGGACAGACTCTCGCACAAATGGCATTGGCCTGGGTACTGCGCCACGAAACGATGACCTCCGTTTTGATCGGCGCAAGCAAGGTCTCGCAGATCGAAGACGCAGTGGGCGCATTGCAGCGGCTTGATTTTTCAAGTGGCGAATTGGGACAGATCGAAACGATATTGAACAGATAAAAAATGTGGAGCATTGTTATGTTTTGGAAAAAAAATAAGAAGCCTTCGATGTACGCAGTGATTTCTGAAAGTGATGCAAAAATCGTTCCGTATCCTATTGTTTTTGTAGAAAAAGACGGGACAGTACGCGAACTTCATAGTAATGAAAAAAAGTACTTGGAGACACCTTTTTATCCATCAGATGGTTCTAGACCATATATAAAAAATTCTTATTCCCAAAAGAATGGATGGGGAGAAATAAACGGGTATTGCTATCGGTCGAAAATACCTTCTAATATCAAAATAAATCCCTCATCAATTGAGGATCCTACTACTAAACATTTTCAAGAATTTATAACGGACGTAACTAAATCTGCAAACGAACACGGTATTGAGCAGCTTGAAGAAGATGGAAAATTAGTTTTTCGAAGGAAGAAAAGAGATAAATGACCATTAAGTCGTCTTGCGCAAACATCGAAATAAAAATCTCAGAGATTTTTGAAATCTCGGAGATTTATTTTAAGTTTAGCCTCTCCAAATTTTGAAATCCTTCAAACTGGAACCGCCTGAAAACTCGCGCACAATGGAATTGGCGGGGATCAAACTTGCATCCAATGGCAGGAACCATTCGAGGAAAGCCAGCAGCCTGCGCGCCTCGATATATTCTGGCACGTTATAAGGAACCTGACGCAGCAATGGTTCGGCGAAGGGCTTCAATACAGACAGCTCATAAACCAATGCTGAGTTGAACATCACATCCGCGTTTTCCTGATACGGGAAGATATGTCTCTTTTCGCCGCGGCGGACCGATTCCCAGCGTGAGATCGTGGCCTGCGCTGAATATCCGCGCTCACGGGCATCACGCACGATGCGGCGGATGAGGCGCGTGTCTGTTGTGGAGACTCGGTTGTGACGGTCAAGGTTGAGCTGCGTCAGCGCGGAGACGTAAACTCGAAATGCTGAATCAGCCCAACGGTCAGGGATGAGGCGCGGGTTCATCCCATGAATGCCTTCGAGGATGATCGGCTGTCCATCCTTTAATTGGATGAGGTCGCCTTCTTCGCTCAAACCGGTCTTGAAGTTGTATCGCGGCAATTGGACCTTCTCGCCGCTGAGAAGTTTTTCCATGTGTTCCATCAGCAGCTTAAGGTCTAATGCTTCGATTGTTTCAAAATCGGGCTGGCCGTTTTCATCGAGCGGAGTGAGATCCCGGTCGACAAAATAATGATCGAGTTCAAGCGGATAGGGGGAGATGCCACGCGCCAGCAATTGCACAGCCAGGCGGCGTGATGATGTTGTTTTGCCAGAGGATGTGGGGCCCGCAACCAGAATGATGCGCGATTTCTTTTGAAAAATTTGCTGTGCAACATCGGCGACATTCTGCTCATGCAGCGCCTCAGAGACAAGCACGATCTCATCGGCACGGCCCGCTTCAATGGCATCGTTGAGAGCGCCGACATTGTCAATATTGAGGGTTTTCAACCAGTCGCCATACTGGCGAAATGTTTTCAATAATTTTGGATAATCACCGATCGGTTCGATCTGGGTTGGAGCGTGGCGGCGCGGAAATTGAATGGTGAATCCGCCCACGGTCATTTTGAAATCGAACCATTTCAAATATCCAGTAGACGGCACCATATAACCATGCATATAATCCATTTGACCATTGAAGCTGTACAGTGTGAGGTAAGGCTTGCGGCGGTATTTGAGCAGTTGTATTTTGTCTTCATAACCATGCTGCTTAAAATATTCGATCGCTTCCTGCAGGGGGACTTCATTGCGCACAAAGAGATGATCTTCCTTGATTATTTTTCTCATGTGTGCTTTGAGGGTATCCAGTTCTGCCTGTGAAAGGTTTCTGCGGCCTGTCACCTGACAATAATATCCGCCCGATGAAACGGAATGGTCGATGGTCAATTTTGTCCTGGGGAAGAGTTGGGCAAAAACCATTTCAAGCAGAAAGACAAGCGAGCGGCGATAGATGCGCGCGCCATCGGCGGTATCCATGGTAACAGGCTGGCAGCGTGATTCAAATTCAATGGGAAAAGTCAGTTCGTGAATTTGGTTATTGATGATGGCAGCTACGATGGGCGCAGAATAGTCATCTTTGACCGCGGCAAGGAACTCTCTTATCTGGGTGCCACGCGGACCAGAGAGAGTCTTGCCGTCAGGTAGGTGGATTTCAACGTTTTGACTGGGTTGAGTGAATTGGATCATGATCGTGTGGGTCAAACGTCAAAAATCGAACGTCGGAATGCTAAGCCTTTGACGTTTGACTTTCGACTTTTAGCAAGCCGAGCAACTTCTCAGGCTTTCCCGCGAATTCTTCAAGCGGGATTTCTTTTTTGGTCAGTGCCATTAGCGTATTTGTAAGCAATTCATTGACGGGGGTTGGCACTCCACGTGCCTTGCCTTCGCGGACAACTGCTCCATGCAAAAATTCTACTTCGCTTTGGCCTCGGCCTGAATATAGGTCAATGTGAAAAGATGGCATCTTGCCGCCCCGTCCACTGCCTGCGGCACGGGAGAGTAGTGGTTTGGAAAGCCAGATGGGTAGTTTGGTCGCAAACGCCAATGCAGTGACGGGTGTCCCAGGCAGGTCAACCACTTCGAGGTTTTGCGCCTTCATCACCGCCAGGCATTCGCGAAGCATATTAATTTCGAGTTTGTAGAGTTCTTTGTCCGCCAGCACCTGTGCGGCTGTCATATTGAGAATGGCAGAGGTTGGGTTGGCGACCAGGTTGGTGAACATCTTCGACCACTTCATGCTGTGCGCGTCGGGATACAAATGGCATTTGAGATAGGCACGATCCAAAGCTGTGACAAGTTTTTCCGAGAGTGGGTGCCCGGTTGCCACGCCAACACCTCGCAATTTTTCGAGGACAATATCACCGACTCCGCGGCGGCCAATGGCAGTGGTGACCGTGCCATAAATGACTTTGTCTGCGCCGAGTATTCTGGCTATGGCCTGTTCATTTTCCACGCCGTTGGAAAGGCACAGGATCGGGGGAAGTTTTTCGGCAAAGGGTTTCAAACCTTCCAATGCGGGAATGGTATCGAAAGATTTCAGTGCAAAAATGGCCACGTCAAATGGGCCGAATTTCAAAGCTGCTTCGAGCGAAGGCTCGATCACGAAAGAGCGTGGATCAATTTTGAATGCATCTTTTGTGTTTCTTCTTTTATCAATAGTTAGATCAAGTCGTAAGCCCTTCTCGCGCAACTCCTGCACCATTTTGGGCTGTTCCACAAAAGCGACCTGGTGCCCAGCTAGTGCGAGAGATCCGCCGATGTAAGTGCCAATAGCACCAGCGCCAAAGAGGAGGAATTTTAGTTCAGCGGATTGAGGAAGAGTTTGTGCCATGACGCTCCGATTTTACAAGGTGGGATTAGTGGTCGGGTAATTATTCGTCCTCGGGCCAATGGAGGTGGTCATTGAGTTTATCAATTGCCCAACGGTGCTGGTGCGGAGAATAGATCAATTGGGCAAAGGCCGTATTGCCAAAACGGAAACGCGTGCCTGTATTGTTGGCTTGAGGAGCTACACCCACGACCGCGTGCATCACCTGGTTTAGCAAGCCCCCGTGCGAGACGATCAAATATCTTGCGGGTTCGCGTTTCAACAAGTCGTGCAGAGCCTGTCCTGCGCGCAGGAACAATTCCCAATCGCCTTCCCCGTCAAGGCCAACAGGATCATAGGGCGTTGTAAATGGTGGGTGCGTAAAATTCTGGCGGACTTCGTGCGCGGTAAGCCCGGCAAACTCGCCGTTATCACGCTCAAGCCAGAGGGGCTCGAACTCAATTTTTAGACTCAAAGCCGAAGCGATGATCTCAGATGTTTCCTTCGTGCGTGTGAGCGGGCTTGAGATAATGTGATCGAATTTCACATTTTCTTTTTTCCAACGCTCAGCCAGGGCGATTGCCTGTGCCCGTCCCTTTTCGGTCAGCGGAAAATCCGCCTGCCCCTGCCAGCGCGATTCTGCATTCCCAACCGATTCACCGTGACGCAGCAAGGTAATGTAAAAGGGTTTGGGTCTAATTTCCGTCATCTGGCAGTTTCGCCTTCAACAAATAAATCGGGCGGCGTTTTACTTCCTGAAAAATATATCCGACATACACACCGATAAAACCCAGCAGGATCATGATGATACCGCTTGCGATCAACATGACTCCCATTAATGAACTCCAGCCTGCAACCACGCGCTCTGTGTGGCCCGTCAGCCACAAGATCAAAACATAAGCCAGTTGTGCAATCGCCAGAACAAAGAATGCCAGGCCTGAACTTAATCCGATATATAAAGGTGCAAGAGAAAAGGAAAAGACCGCATCCGATGCAAGGCGGAACATTTTACCCAGAGAGTATTTTGACTTGCCCGCAATTCTAGCAGGCTCATGATAGGGAAGGATGACGCTGTTGTACCCCATCCATGAGATCATGCCGCGCAGAAAACGATGATACTCGTGCATGGAACGAAGGCCATCTAACGCATTGCGTGATAGTGCGCGAAAGTCCGCTGCGCCCTGCAAGACCTGAGTACCGCTGATCTTATTAATCAACCAGTAGAAAAAATTGGACGTAAATTTTTTAAACGAAATGGAATTGCCATCATCGAGGCGCTGGGCTTGCACAATGTCATATCCCTGTTGGACAAGGTTGATCATTTTCGGGAGCATTTCAGGCGGATGCTGACCATCACCATCCATGGAAATCATCATATCGCCATGCGAGGCGTCCATGCCGGCTGTCAGCGCGGCCTGATGCCCAAAGTTGCGGCTTAGCTGGAGCAGGGAAATGCGCGGGTCGGCCTCCGCGATTTTTCGGAGCGTATCAACTGTCCCGTCGTTTGAACCGTCATCCACATAAATGAATTTAAAGTCATAGGGAAGCGAATCCACTACGCGGCGAATATCCGCATAGGTTTGGCCGATCACTTCAGATTCGTTGAAGACGGGGATGATCAGGTCAACTTTGAGTTTTTGTTTTTTGGGAGACATCGCAAAGATTTTACCATGCGCATGACCATGCTTTGCTCGTTGCGCCGTCCCCGGCACAGAGTTGAAAAAGCCGCCGGGGACGGCGGTATAAGCTAGATGATGCGCATCATCCTTCGGCTTCGCTCAGGACAACCCCATGCCTGTCAGCCAGCAAACGGAGGGTGCGTTCCACCTCGGCAGTTTTCTGCTCAACGCTCCAGCCAAGTGCCGCGCCCATCGCATCGGCGATCTCTTCCACGTTATCCTTTGTCAATCGTCCCAGCATGGCAAGCATGGTGCGGCGCAACAGAATATCGTCCAGATGAAGAGCCTTTTCATTTTGCGCAAGAAAGGCGATCTCGCGGCGCGTAAAATCAGGCAGGGATTTTAAAGGCGCATCGGCGGTGCGATTGATAAAAGATGCAACTGCTTCGGTGCGCGTGCCATAGCGCGCATACAAAGTGTGCAGCCGTTCCTTGCTCAAGCCAGTCCACGCGGCAAAGCCATCGATTTGACGTTTCTGTTCGTTGGCATCTGTTGAATAGCCACGCCCGCCGCCAATGGGAAGATCCTGCGTGCTTTTCTGGCGCGTCTTGCCAAGATGAGCCAGCACCTTATCAGTGACCTGTTCCGCAAAAGCACGGAAGGAAGTCCATTTGCCGCCTACCAATGAATAGACGGGAAAATTTAAATTTGTCCAATCGCCGCTCAACACTTCAATATGATGGTCGCGGCTATATTGACCTGTGGTTTTTGCGCCACTACTAGCCAGCGGACGTACGCCTGTAAATTGAAAGACAATCTGCTCGCGAGTCACTTTAATGGATGGGAATACGCGCGCGATCATGTCGATAAAGTAGTCGATCTCTTCATCAGTACAACGGGCTTCATCGGGATGGTCGATTTTGATATCAGAGGTGCCCACTAGAACGCGGTCATGCAAAGGGAAGATGAGCACAATACGCCCATCCTTGTTTTCAAAGAAGAATTCGTTCTCGCCTATGGCGGCGCGCAATTCGGGATGATCCAAAACGAGATGAGAACCTTTTGTGCCCCCGATAAAACGCGTGGACAAACCCAGGCTGCGATTGGCGAAATCGATCCAAGGGCCTGCGGCATTAATTACCAGCTTCGGATGAACCTCATAGGTTTCATCGCTCAACTCATCGCGCAGGATGATCGTGTCCTTTTCGCCGCTGACCATGCTCGTATAGTTCAAGGCGCGCGCATTGGGGCTGTCGGCTTCTGCATCCAAAAGAATTTCGAGAGCCAGGCGCTCAGGGTTCGAGATCAATCCATCGTAATATGTGGCAGTGCTGACTACCTGCGGATTAAGTTTGTTCCATTTTGCCAGCGAGCTGGCACGTGATAAAAGCTTGTGTCTTGGCACCGTACGGTTCTTACCAGTGTAAGCATCGTACATGATCAAACCAAGTTTAATAATCAGCGAACCGCGCTCGGAGGGTTTATCCAGCCAGCCCAAGAATTTAAGCGGCGCATTGAGAATGCCAGAAAAATATTTGAAGATAGGGATGGTTGTGGGAAGCGGCTTCACAATGTGTGGCGCATTCTGGATCATGCGATTGCGTTCCCCCACTGCCTCGCGCACCAAACGAAATTCACCGTTCTCCAAATAACGAATCCCGCCGTGTGCCATGTGTGAAGATGCTGCGCTCGCGCCTGAACAAAAATCTGCGCGATCGATCAATAAAACATCCACGCCATTTAAAGCAAGATCACGGAATGTTCCAATGCCATTGATTCCTGCGCCCACGATGAGCACGGATATTTTTGGATTTGTTTTGAGAGAGGAAAGGATTTCGCTTCGATTCATAGTAACGTTCCGATGATGCTTGATAATTTATTTTATTCGACCCAATCAAACGTGCGAGTCACAGCTTTCTTCCAACCCGAGTATAAACCCGCGCGGCGTTTTGAGTCCATTTTGGGAGACCATTCCTTATCACGCCCCCAATTGGCTTTTAATTCATCCGTGTTCTTCCAAAAGCCAACTGCCAACCCTGCGGCATAGGCTGCGCCCAAGGCGGTGGTTTCCGCAACCTTCGGACGTACTACAGGCACATTCAAAATATCAGCCTGGAATTGCATCAGCAATTCGTTGAAGACCATGCCGCCATCCACTTTCAACGCGCGCAGTTTCACACCCGAATCTTTCTCCATTGCATCCAGCACTTCGCGTGTCTGATACGCAGTTGCCTCCAATGCGGCTCTTGCGATATGACCCTTGTTGACATAGCGCGTCAACCCCACGATCACGCCGCGCGCATCAGATTTCCAATAGGGCGCATATAAACCAGAAAACGCAGGGACAAAATATGTCCCCCCATTATCTTCAACAGATTTCGCCAATGCTTCCACCTCCGCCGAAGCCTGGATCAGTCCCAAATTATCTCTCAGCCACTGGATCAGTGCGCCCGTAATCGCAATGGATCCCTCCAATGCATACACGGCCTTTTTAATTCCAATTTTGTATCCAAGCGTAGTGAGAAGTCCCGCTTTGCTTTGCACAGGCTTCTCGCCAGTATTCATCAACATAAAGCAGCCAGTGCCATAAGTATTCTTCGCTTCACCCGCCTTGAAACAAGTCTGACCAAATAACGCAGCTTGCTGGTCACCGAGATCGCCTGCCACGGCGACGCCTTGTAGGGGCACAGCGGACCCTTTAGATTCGGACCTTGAATCTTTCCGCTGTGCCCCTACAAAACCATAAACCTCCGAAGACGATTTGATCTTCGGCAGCATTGCACGTGGAATTCCCATCACCTTCAATATCTCATTATCCCAGTCCAATGTCTTGAGATTCATCAACATTGTGCGTGAGGCATTGGTCACATCGGTGACATGCTCACCGGTCAAGTTCCAGATCAGCCAGGTATCGACATTGCCAAACAGCAATTCACCTTTTTGGGCTTTTTCCTTCGCACCTTTTACATGGCCCAAAATCCATTTGATCTTCGGGCCCGAAAAGTAAGTGGCAAGCGGCAAACCCGTTTTTTTACGGAAGCGATCCTGCCCGCCTGATTTGGCAAGTTTTGAAATAATCACATCGGTCCGCGTATCCTGCCAGACAATCGCGTTCTGAACAGGTTTGCCCGTATTCTTATCCCACACAACAGTGGTCTCGCGCTGATTTGTCACACCTATCGCTGCGATATCCTCGACGACAGACGATTGACCATTGACCATTTTAGATAACGCGCCATTGATCACAGATTTCGTATTCTGCCAAATCTCAAGCGCGTCATGCTCCACCCAGCCTGGCTTTGGATAAATTTGTTCATGTTCCTTCTGGTCAACAGCAACGATATTCCCACCGTGGTCGAAAACCATAAAACGAGTGCTGGTCGTACCCTGATCAATTGCGGCGACATATTTCTTCATGGTTAACCTCACAAACCAATTGTAAAACAAAAGTGAAAAACAACCGCCCAAAAACATGACATTCGTTACATTCATAAACCTGAATATGTTTCTATAATACATTCAGGTTTATGAATATGAAAAAACAATCCCTCGATAAAATCTCACAACAGATCGCCGCACCTTTGGAAGCCATGGCATCACCCCAGCGCATTGCCATCCTGCTCGCCATCGGCAACGGCGAAGCCTGCGTTTGCCATCTTGAAACCGCGCTTGGCTGGCGGCAAGCCTATATTTCTCAACATCTGATGGCACTCCGCAAAGCGGATATCTTGCGGGATCGACGTGAAGGTCGTTACGTTTTCTATCGAATCAGAGACGTCTCCTTTCTGGACCTGATCACTGCCACCGCCACTCTGAGCGGACTCTCCGCTGAAACCGTTTCTACACATATCAACACGCAGCTCAATCCATCATGTGAATGCCCGCAATGTTCACCCGTACTTATTCCCGCAGCGAGCCTGTGAGCTATGACCACACTTTCCTCATCATCAATACCTCAAACAAACAAACGCTTATTTACCATGCTTGTCATCGCCGTTCTGGCATGGCTGGCCGGCTATAACGTTATTCAACCTCTCGCAGACTGGATTTCCTATTCCGCTTTGGGGCTCGCGCGTGATTCTCGCTTCGGCGAATCTGTGGCCTTCTTCCTTTATGATGTGCCAAAGATTTTGCTTCTGCTTTCGGGCATGGTCTTTGTCATCTCAATGATTCGCACCTTCTTCAGCCCCGAACGGACCCGCGCCATGCTTGGTGGAAAACGCGAGGGCGTCGGGAATATTTTTGCAGCCATGCTTGGCATCGTCACACCATTTTGCTCCTGTTCCGCCGTACCGCTCTTCATTGGTTTCGTAGAATCAGGTATCCCGCTAGGTGTGACATTCTCGTTTCTCATTGCTGCGCCTACCATCAATGAGGTAGCGGTCATCATGCTCTTTGGATTATTCGGCTGGAAAGTCGCCGGGCTATATGTCGCATCTGGTTTATTCATCGCCATTTTGGCAGGCATGGTGATCGGCCGACTCAGGATGGAACGCTATGTAGAAGATTTTGTCTGGCAGATCAAAAGCGGGGCAGGGCAAGTTTTAGATGAAAAATTAACCTGGAATGACCGGATTGAACGTGCCTGGAACTCTGTCAAAGAGATCGTTGGCAAGGTTTGGCTGTATGTTGTCATGGGCATTGCTGTAGGTGCAGGGATTCATGGCTACGTGCCTGAGAGTGCACTGGTCGGGATCATGGGCAAACAAGCCTGGTGGTCTGTGCCTGCGGCTGTCTTGCTTGGCATCCCGCTTTATTCAAACGCGGCGGGCATCATCCCCATCGTGAGCGCGTTGATGGAAAAGGGAGCATCTCTGGGAACGGTGCTCGCTTTCATGATGGCTGTTGTTGGGCTGAGCCTGCCAGAGACGATCATTTTACGCCGCGTGCTCAAACCGCAGCTGATCGCCGTATTTATAGGTGTCATTGCCATTGCGATCATTTTCATAGGTTATCTTTTCAATGGCATTTTGTAAGAGGAGAAAATATGATAGCTATAAAAGTTTTAGGTTCGGGCTGCGCCAATTGCAAGCGCGTGGAACAGATCGCCCGTAAAGTCGTTACTGAAATGGGGATTGAAGCCGATGTCATCAAGGTGACCGACTACAACGACATCATGGCTTACAACATCCTATCCACACCTGGTCTTGTCATCAACGAAAAAGTTGTTTCAACGGGTCGTATCCCCACCCCCGCTGAAGTGACCACCTGGGTTGCGAATGCTCTGGAAATTGCGCAATGATATTCAGCGCACAATGATCAAACTACTTGCACAAAATTAATATTCGGAGACATGATGAAAAAAGAGATCAGCGCTACAAAAAAGCTTTCCACACTGGACCGCTTCCTGACGCTATGGATATTCCTCGCAATGGCCCTCGGCGTGGGGATCGGTTTTCTCTTCCCTAAAGCAGTTGCAGACTTCAACAAAGCTGTATCTGTTGGAACAACCAATATCCCAATTGCAATTGGCCTGATTTTGATGATGTATCCGCCTCTGGCAAAGGTGCATTATGACGAATTGAGTGATGTGTTCCGCAACTGGAAAATTCTCGGTCTTTCACTCGTTCAGAACTGGGTGATTGGCCCCATACTGATGTTCATTCTCGCGGTTGTGTTTTTACGCGGCTATCCCGAATATATGACGGGACTCATTCTCATCGGGCTGGCGCGTTGCATTGCAATGGTCATCGTGTGGAATGAATTGGCAAAAGGTGATAACGAATACGCGGCGGGGCTGGTCGCGTTCAATAGCATCTTCCAGGTTTTGTTCTATAGCGTGTATGCCTATGTGTTCATCACTGTATTACCCACATGGTTCGGTATGACAGGCAACATTGTGAAGATTACCATCGGCGAAATTGCAAAGAGCGTATTCATCTATTTGGGTATCCCATTCATTGCAGGTTTCTTCACACGCCTATTTCTTGTCCACGCGAAAGGCAGGGATTGGTATCACAAGGTCTTTGTGTCGAAGATCAGTCCAATGACCCTGATCGCCTTGCTTTTCACTATCGTCGTGATGTTCTCGCTCAAAGGTGACGTGATCGTAGAGCTTCCGCTCGATGTGGTGCGCATCGCCATCCCGCTTTTGATCTACTTTGTAGTGATGTTCCTTGTTTCATTTTGGATGGGAAGACAAGTCGGCGCGGATTATTCCAAGACAACGACACTTTCATTCACAGCCGCCAGCAACAATTTTGAGTTAGCCATAGCGGTGGCTGTAGCTGTATTCGGAATTAACTCTGGTGCGGCCTTTGCGGCAGTGATCGGCCCATTGATTGAAGTACCTGTGATGATCGGGCTGGTGAATGTGGCGTTCTTCTTTCAGAAGAAATATTTTGGTGGTGCAGGAAGCTTATCCCCAAGCGAACAGTTTGTGAAGTAGGACAAGAAAAGCGGCGATTGAAATCAATCGCCGCTTTTTGTTTATACCTGAGTTATATCCACAAATTGCAGATCGGGATGTTTCTCAGCGTAATATTTTAGGAAGAAGGGCGTGCTAAAGAGCGCTGCCCACTCATTGCGCGAATCGCGGGCGATGATGGCTTCACTGCGGTTTGGCAGGTTTTCAATCGCTTTTTCTGTTCCCTTGATCCAGCGCAGGAGCACATGCGGCAATCTTTCCAATTCGGTTGGTACGTTGTATTCCGCTTTCAAGCGCGCCTGCACAACATCAAACTGAAGTTGACCAACGACAGCTAAAATCGGCTCACGCTTGAAAGCATTGATGTTATACAGCACTTGAACTGCGCCTTCGCTTTCCAATTGGGAGAGTCCTTTTGCGAATTGTTTCTGTTTATTCAGATCGGTATTTCGCAATAATGCAAAGTGTTCAGGTTGAAAGCGTGGGATGGATGCAAAACGGACAGGCATTCCTGAACAAAGCGAATCACCGATTGCGAAATCTCCATTGTTTGGAATCCCAAGCACATCGCCCGCAAAGGCTTCGTCAACGATCTCGCGCTCGTTTGCAAAAGGTTTGTAAGGACGCAGCAAACGCAAAGTCTTCCCGCTTTGGGAATGGACCAGATCCATGCCGCGTTCGAAGCGCCCCGAACAGATGCGCAAAAAAGCGACGCTATCGCGATGTTTGGGATTCATATTGGCCTGGATCTTGAAGATAAAGCCCGAGAACTCAGAATGATGCGGAGCAATTGTCCCTGCATCGCTCAAATAGGATTGGGGAACTGGAGCATATTTTACGAAAGCATCCAGGAATAAGCGCACGCCGAAATTTGTGACCGCACTGCCAAAGAAGACCGGGGTTTGCTTTTCCTTCAATACACTCTCATGGTCGAATACCACCCCTACTTCATCCAATAGATGTATGCTTTCAGCTAATTCTTTGTAACGTACATCAGATAAAATTTTATTTTTCGCCAGTTCTTCTAAAGACATAAATGACTCGGAAGCCGCGCGTTCGTTGCGCTCGGTGCGTTCGAATAAGTAAACCCTTTTGGATTCGCGGTCATATACCCCGCGAAAATCGGGGCCATCCCCCACGGGCCAATTCATTGGGACAGGTTCCATCCCCAACACTTTTTTGATCTCATCTAGCAGATCCAAAGGGTCGTGGGCGGGCCGGTCCATTTTGTTGATGAAGGTAAAGATCGGGATCCCGCGTTTGCGGCAAACTTCAAATAACTTCAAAGTCTGTGACTCAATGCCTTTCGCCGCGTCGATCACCATCACCGCGCTATCAACGGCTGAAAGGGTGCGATAAGTATCCTCAGAAAAATCCTGATGACCAGGTGTATCCAACAGGTTTATGATGCGGTCCTGATAAGGGAATTGCAAAATCGTGGATGTGATCGAAATCCCACGCTCGCGCTCCATCTCCATCCAATCCGAAGTGGTGGCACGCTGATTTTTACGGGCGCGCACATTCCCAGCCAGTTCAATCGCATTTCCGTATAAGAGCAGTTTTTCGGTTAACGTGGTCTTACCCGCATCCGGGTGAGAGATAATGGCAAAAGTACGGCGGGCGGCAATCGCATCTCTCAAGGAGGGGTTATGATCGGTAGTAATTACTGAAAGTTCATCTTGCATATTTTTTTCTCCAGAAACCAACAAGGCTGTGAATTTTAGCATAGATTTCAGAGAATAAAAAACAATCCCCGCCAAATTAGCAGGGATTGCAATGAGAGGCTTGAGCCGCCGTCCTCGGCGGCGTTTCACTAGTACCGCCCACCAGGGCAGATGTGCTAGTAAATCTTGCGCCGAGGACGGCGCAAGGAGCATTTAAAAACAATCCCTGCCAAATTGGCAGGGATTGCAAATTTGTATATAACTTATGCTTTATTTCTTTGCAGCCTTTGCAGTCTTGCGCACAGCAGGTTTCTTCGCTGCTTTTGCAGGAACTGCCTCAACCATAGGTTCAGGCATAGTATCAGTAATTCCATAAAAAAAGTTATAAGCGAGGGCTGCAAGCGTTGCACCCATCAATGGCCCCAAAATATAGATAGCCCAGGTAGCACCAACTGCAAAACTTGGTGCAGCGAAAAGCGCAGGGCCAAAAGTGCGCGCAGGGTTTAAGGAGGCGCCAGTCAACGGTCCGCCAGCTAAAATGGCAAACGCAAGGGTTGTGCCGATGGCCCAGCCTGCAAATGCACCGCCTTTACCGGCCACCGCTGTATGTAAAACAGTATTAACAAGAAAAAAAGTTAATACTGTTTCTACCAATATAGCCAGCAATATGACCTTGTAACCGCCCGACTGTAAAGCTTCCGCAGTGGTCAGGGAACCCACAGTTGCGCCACCTGATATATCTCCATAAATAACATAAAGAATGAATCCAGCCAAGATCGCGCCCGAAAATTGGGCGATCCAATAAAAGAGCGCTTCACCCAATTTGATCGCTCCATTCAAAACCAGGCCAAATGTCACAGCGGGGTTGACGTGCGTGCCGGAAATATGTCCATAGGCATAAGCGAACACAGCCAGTGTAAAGCCGTGCGCAAGAGCCACGCCAACCAGCCCGGCACCGGCGATGCCCGCACCGGCGCCAATGAACACCAACGCGAACGTGCCAATGAATTCAGCGAGAAACACTTTTGAATTGAACATGATTCCTCCAAAGAAATGGTTTGAGATATATAACCCTCTGGGTACCTTTACGCTACGACGTTTCCCAATCCCTTGCCCCGGAGAGGAATGACTTGCCCGCCATCATCTTTTTGCCCGCAGGCTGGACTTCATCAAGGATCAACGCGACATCCGAACACATGACAGCGGGTCTTCCATCGACTATGAGCCTGCTTCCAATGCCCATGCCTCCCACCTCGCTGACAGAGGCCCGCGCAACCTTTAGCACATTTCCATTCCATTTGAACCATGCACCTGGCCATGGATTCATCGCACGCACTCGTCGTTCCAATTCATGGGCGGGATATGTGAAATTAAGCAAGCCATCTTCCTTCCTTAACATCGGTGCGTAAGTGGCGCCCTCTTCGGGCTGCGGAACTGGAATCAGCTTACCGGATAAATAATCAGGCAGGGTTTCGATCAGGAGATCCGCTCCCAGGGTGGATAATGCCTGTAAAACGGAACCAGTTGTATCGCCTCGACGGATGCGAATGGATTTCTTCGCGAGCATGGGGCCGGTATCCAATCCCACATCCATTTTCATGATGGTCACACCCGTCTCTTCGTCGCCCGCCAGAATGGCCGCGTTGATAGGAGCCGCACCCCGCCAACGAGGCAATAAAGAGGCATGGATGTTGATACATCCATAGCGTGGAAGATCGAGCACGTCCTTCTTTAAGATTTGGCCAAAAGCCGCAACAACGATCAAATCTGGCTTCCAGGTTTGAAGTTGTTGCATGGATTCAGGTGCGCGTAATTTTTCAGGTTGGATAATGGGGATATTCAATTCAAGCGCAAGTTTCTTTACAGGAGGCGACTTCAATTCACGCCCGCGCCCGGACGCACGGTCTGGCTGAGTCACCACGCCTACAACTTCATAGTTTCGCGCAGCGGCCAACGCAGCGAGGCATGGCAATGCAAACTCAGGTGATCCCATGAAAACAATTTTGATGGACATGAAATAATTTTACCGCAGCATACAGTACTCTTGGGTGAATATACTGGTTGCATGTTGGTGGGATTAGTTGTAAAATATTACAAAACCAAACCAACCTATTCGGAGGAATAAATCATGTCTCAAGCACCAATGAACTCGGAAATCACCAGTGATGATAAGCTTTGGGCAATGCTCGGTTATGTCATCCCTCTCATCGCTCTCGTTGTTCTCTTCATGGAAGACAAGAAAAACCGCCCATATGTTAAATTCAATGCGGTTCAGTCATTAGTTGCCACCGTTGTGCTATCCATTCTCTCAACCGTGACTTGTGGCTTTGGCGCCATCCTCTTCCTCGTCATGCTTTGGTGGGCCTATCAGGCGTATCAGGGTCAGGATGTGAGGATCCCGATGATCAGCGATTTCATTCGCAATCAGGGTTGGGGATAATCACTCTGAAATAGAAAAGACTCGCGGCTCGCCGCGAGTCTTTTTTTGTTTACATAGTGTCGCATAGTTCACTAAACCAGAGTTGTGATATTTCCCCGCAATTTTTATGTAGAAGTTTACTTATTTATGAGACAAGCGATAATCATGATAGACTCGCCCAATAATATAAAAGGAGAATGCGATGAACGAACAAGTACCTCAATCCCCTCCCTTGCCCCTCACACCTGAAGAAGAACGTCAATGGGCGATGATCGCTCATTTGGGTGTTCTGGTGAATTTGGTCTCAGGTTTTTTGGGGCCGCTAGTCCCTTTGGGGATTTATATGATTTATAAAGACCGTTCGCGTTATGTTGCTTATCAGTCCTTACAGGCGTTAATTTCACAACTCGTCTGGTGGATTGGCGGTGGAATTCTAACCGGGATAGCATGGGCAATTACGGGCGCACTGAGCGCTGTACTCATTGGCCTGATATGCATTCCCTTTGCCTGTGTGATCAGTGCCATGCCTTTAGTGGGGCTGGGATACGGTATCTATGGCGGCATTCAAGCCAGCCAAGGACAGGATTTCAAATATTGGCTGATTGGTGATTGGGTACGAAGCACGTTGACTGGTTAAATAAAATCATCCCCTTCTCAATTTCTCATTGAAGGGAATGATTTTTGTTAACTTTGAAAATTCCTTATTTACGGAATGCTTCCCGCAATGTCTGAACCGATCCGAATTTCGATATCTACAGTAGAGGCTGGGTCGGGGCTAAACCTGATCTGGCTGGCTGTAATACCGAAGGCACTCTGCATCCATCGCAAGGTATAAAGCTTGGGCCCATACAAGACAATAACCGTTGAGCCATAGGGTTCAGGAGTGGAACCGATCTCCGTCACATTCATGCCATAGGATTGGAAAAATTGACCTGCACGTTGATCAAGCCCGGGAGTAAATGTACCGTCCAGGATACGCACGCGCGCTTCTTCGTCATGCATCAGCACAGCCGGGTCACCTTGGGCCATCGGGCTGAGAGGTCCACTTGAGGTGAATATCTCGTCGCGCAACACGCGAATCTTGTCCGCGATAGGTTTCATGATGCTTGCTTTTTCGCCGCCCAGAATTACATTGTCAAAAGTAACCATGGTGGTATCGATCACACCGGTTTTGATGCTCTCCGGTGGAATATCCTTGCCAAGCACAGCCAGTTTAAGGGCATCTTCAAAAGACATATTAGTATGAATACCGCTGGAAAGTTGTTTATAAAGGGTGGGGGCTTGGGCAATCAATGAAGGAAATACATCGGGCTCGAATATCTGATCCCGAAGAGCGAAGATCACCTGCTGTTGACGTTTGGAGCGGCCTGTATCGCCTGCGTCGGTATGGCGAGTGCGGGCGTAGGCAAGAACCTTCCAACCGCAGAGCTTACGCTCACCGCCCGGTGTAATGATCACATGATCGGTCCCACCACCGATAGGATCCAACACGAGGCGTTCTTCAGGAACGACCCAGATACAGCCAATCACATTGACCATATCAACAAAAGTCAGGAAATCAATTTGAGCGTAATAATGGACTGGAACACCCAATAGCTGTTCGACCGTTTTCATGGCAAGACCAGGTCCCCCACCGGGGAATTGATTGCCTTCTCCGCTTGAATAGGCAGTATTGATGCGGCTGTAACCTATACCGGGAATATTGACCCACAGATCGCGGGGAATGGATAGCATGCCCGCTGTCTTTGTAATCGGGTCAATGGTAAAAAGGATCATGGTGTCTGAACGAGGTGGGCCTTGATTCTCCACCCAATCACGTGCATCCAATCCGATAAAGAGAATGTTGATACGGCTGGCACCATCCCAAGCGGGAGGCAATGGAACTTCAGGAGCGAGGTTTGGCGTGGGAGGCAAATCCTCAGGCGCAATAGGCGTGCCTTCAGGGTTGAATTGAGTTTGGCCACCCGCATCTGCTGCGCAACTTTCAGGTGGTGTGCCTGGCAGGTCCGTCAGACCCCAACAGGCTATGAAGTTGCTAACGAAGATGAACACAACAACGCTCAACACCACAGCCACGCCCCAGAATATCAACTGCTTAACAGATGGACGCTCAAGTTTGGGGAATTTTATTTTTTTCAAGAATTCTAATCTATTCATTTTTTCAAAAACCTCAAGGCTTCATGTATACCATATCCAGCCCAAGTCGTTCCAGGCCTTCCTGTGCCCAATACTGTAACACAGCGGATTCTTCGCCCAGGCATTTCATCATGATTGGAATGGCGCGATGGTCGCGGATCTCGGAAAGCGTGCGCAAAACTAATATACGGATGCCTGTCGGCGCTTCATTCATGACCTGAAGCAGGCGCGGCACCGAGGGACTTCCAATCTTCGCGAGGGCATTTCCTGCCAACCCCGCCGTGAGCGGATCTTCATCTGCCAGCGCATGGATCAAAGCCTCGACAGCATCTTCGTGTGGATGATTGCATAATGCGAGAGTGGTTGCGGCACGCACTTCCGGCGCTGAGTCGTTGAGGAGTGGGAGCAGGTCAACGGTCCGCGTGTGAGGCGAGGCAGCCAGGGCGCGCACTGCCCACCAGCGAGTATCAGCTTCTAGTGACCGAGTCAATTCCAATAAGGCTGGAATCGCATCCAATCCCAATTTTATAATTTCAGGAATGGAATTTTCAGCGCGTGTATCGTCTCCACTGGTCAATTCAGCCAGAAGATCTTTCATTCTTTATTTGGCAGGCGGCGGGATCGGGAGAGCATCCTGCGCGGTATTGATCCACTTATCCCCTTCGTCAATTAACATCACGGGAATATCATCCACAATCGGATATTTGCGTCCGCAATCCTGGCAGATAAGCCAGGTATCTTTATGCAACACAAGCAAGCCTTCTTTTTCACGCACACAATTCGGACAACGTAATATTTCAAGCAATTCCGAGCTAACCATAGATTCTCCTTTTTCAGGTTGGGATTGTACCATGCAGAGATATGTGATTTATTCAGGACTTTCGCTCACTCAAAAATTATCCGCTAATCCTCACTAATCTTTTCAAAAATTCGCGGAGATTGGCGCAGATTAGCGGATAAAACGAAACCCCTGTTATTTATGAATTTGGAGACTGACAAATCTGTTTCTTTTTAGCTGCGCGTTCCGGGTCCTCTGTACCGGGGCCATATTGACAGATTGCCTGCCAGGGTTCATAGTGTGTAAGGAATTCATCTGAAAAATAAATTTGCCCATCGCGCCAGACCGTGCGGGTGACAGTAACATCTGCACCCTGGGCAGCATAATCCACTTGCTTGATCTCGTTGGTTCTTAATTCAGGGTTCTCTTCAAAGGCTGGTGAGGGCGCTGGGACAACATTGGAGGGGCCGGTGGTATCCCAAATAATACTGCGTCCATCTGAGGTGGAATAGAACTTCCAGGTAATGGAGCTGGCGTTAACGTAAGTTTCCATTAGTAGCCAGTAGGGGGTGTCATTCTGGAATTTGAAATCCACAAATGGGAAGTAGACAGTAGCATCCAGGCCTGCAAAATTAGGGTCAACGGAACCGCCAGCATTCATCTCATAATAAGAAACACGATAGGCATGAGGATTTCGCTCAACCACGGGAAAGCCCGCGAAGAACGCTGCGCGAAAAAGCGTGGTGCTGACCTGACACACGCCCCCGCCCACACCTTTGATCGTGCGTCCACCATAAATGATGAGAGCTTCGGCAAAACCGTTATCAAGGCTGACATCGTCAAGCACACTCCCCATGGAAAAGGTTTCGCCGGGAGCAACGAGCACACCATGGAAACGTTCTGCCGCGGCAGTGATATTTTGAATGCGCGGAGCGCTGGAGCCATAAAAATATGTGGTCTGCTCCATGATAAGTTGAGTGATGCCCAACTCTGCGCCGTTCGCTGTATCGGCAACGGCGGGCTGTTGTTCTGCAACGCTCAGGGCAACGGTATGTTCGCCTCTTGATAACGCATCATTGATCAAAGCGACGCTGGCCTCTACATCCATGACTCGGCCAATGGCTGAGACATCAATGGGTTCGATCACACCAGTATCATCGTTAAAGACGAAGCGGGCATTGGCGGGGTTGCGATCCACCAAAACTTTCAGGTCATTCAAGGAATCGCGCAGTGCAGCAGGGTCGAGCCCAACGTGCATTTCTGCCGCACCGCCATTATCAACGACATTCACTGCCAGCATGTTTGCGAGAACGGGAATATCGAAAGTCCATGGGCCGGGGTCGCCCTCGCGATAATTGGGAATGGTAATCGTCAATGGCTGGCTGAGAATTTTGCGGGCGGCTTCGGCTTGCGAGGAAACATCTAATAATTTTGGTGATGTCTCCTGAATGACAAGCGGCACCTCTCCATCGCGGAAGGATTGTAACTGCGACGCAAGATAGACTAAAGTGGCATCAAGATTTATTGCACGCCCCAGGCGACCAGGCTCCGAAACGACGTTCGTTCCTTCCACGCGTAAGCTTGCCTCTACAACTGACTGATCGACCTGCGCTGCGATATTTTGCAGGTAGGTATAAGCCACGCGTTGATCAAAGATCACAACGGGCGAAACATCAGAGCCGAGTCCGCGTGCGCCGATCTGGCCTGCCAGGGCGGTGAACAAGCCGCCTTTTCGTCCATGGTTATAAGCGGCTGTGGCGCTGGCAGTTGGGTCGAAGACCATACCCAATTCTGCGGGAGATGCCACCCAAACTCTATCCGCATCGCGGAATAAGACTTTTCCTGTAATGGGATAGGATAATGTTTGGCTCAGTTTCAGCGCGGCTTCATCGCGGGAGAGACCCGATAGATCAACACCTGCCACGGAAACACCGGGGAATATCCTCCCTGCGTAAACCAGTTGATAACCGATCATCCACACAATAATAATGGCTAAAAATATTACAAATCCACCAATTAATACGGCAAGGATCTGCTTGAACAGATTACGACGAGACATTAATGTTTCCATGTAAATGATTATAACGAAAAAACAGAATTGATTTGTGATGTTTAAATAAGATTTAGATTAGGAATAGAGGTATTGCCACAGAGTCACTGAGACACGGAGAAAAAACTCCTAAGAATCTCTGTGAACTTTGCCGTCTCCCACCGATGTGCTCGCAGCACGAACGGTGTGTTCTCAATGGTGGAGGTTATTTCGTCAATTTGAGTGGTTGGTCTTTGAGAGATGATACAACCCATTTCACGGTACAATCTGAACCTCTCGGAGGAGTAAATGATCGAAGAACAGATTGCTAATGAACCCATACAGGAAACTTCCAAACCCCATTGGGGTACATGGATTGCGGCGGGCGGATGTGCAGTGATTCTGTGCGCGGCAGTTTTTGTGGGCACATTAGTATTTGTGGGACCGGACTTTGTCCGAAATTTGATCCCAGATAATATTCAAGTTGCGGAAGAACTTCCGCGTGAGGTGACACAGAGCAATACCATGGGCGACCCAAAAGCCGAAGTATACATCGTAGAATTCGGCGATTTTCAATGTCCATATTGCCTGAAGTTCTGGCACGAGACCGAACCGCATTTGATCGCGGAATACGTCAACACTGGAAAAGTATATTTTGAATATCGTTCCGTCGGTGAATTTTTGGGGCCTGAATCCGCATGGGCGGCGGAGGGAGCCTATTGTGCAGGCGATCAGGGAAAGTTCTGGGAATATCACGATACGCTTTATAAAAATTGGACGGGCGAAAACGTTGGCGATTTTACGCATGACCAATTGATCAAGTATGCCGAAGCGTTGAACCTGAATATGCAGGAGTTCGAATCCTGTTTGAGCGAGGGAAAGCATAAAGGGACAGTGGAGCAGGATGCGGCGGATGCTGAAGCGGCTGGTGTCCGCGCGACGCCGACCTTCTTCATCAATGGAGTCAAAGTGGAGGGCGCGCAGCCTTTCGACATCCTGAAACAATATATCGAAGATGCATTGAACGGAAATTTCAATACACAGAGCGGATAAATCAAATTAATGAAGCCATCCAAAATCCATTTTCAAAATGAAAAATTTACACTGATTCAAGGTGATGTACTATCGACCCAGCTTATTGAAGACAGCAGCGTTGACCTCATCATCACGTCGCCGCCGTATAACGTGGATATTCAATACAACTCGCATAAGGATGATGTGACCTATGCGGAGTATTTGGAGTTCAGCAAAAAATGGATGGCGCGTTGTTTTGATTGGTTGAAGGATGACGGGCGTTTTTGTTTGAACATTCCGCTTGATAAAAACAAAGGCGGCCAGCAAAGCATGGGCGCAGACCTGACGACGATTGCAAAAGAGATTGGCTTTCAATATCATTCCACCATCATTTGGAACGAGGGGAATATCTCACGCAGAACGGCATGGGGTTCATGGATGAGCGCATCCGCGCCTTATGTGATCGCGCCTGTGGAATTGATCGTGGTGCTTTATAAAAAGAGTTGGAAGAAAACAAGCGGAAGCAAAGTGTCGGACGTGAGCAGGCAGGAATTCATGGACTGGACGAATGGCATGTGGACATTCAACGGTGAAAGCAAAAAGAAGATCGGTCACCCTGCGCCCTTCCCGATCGAATTGCCGCGCAGGTGCGTAAAACTTTTCAGCTATGTGGATGACGTGGTGCTCGACCCCTTTTGCGGAAGCGGAACAACTTTGATCGCGGCCATATCGAATAACAGAAAAGGTATTGGCCTGGATATAGATGAAAAATACTGTGAGCTCGCGCGCAAACGAATTTTGGAAAGCATAACGCCCGTGCAAGTTGAAGTTAAAAAGAAAAAATCCACCACAGATAAAAGGAATAAACACTGATTTTCGGATCAGTTTTTTCTCAATCCCTTTCATCTGCGTTGATCTGTGATTAAAAACATGCAGAGTGCCAATTCCCGCAACCGCTTCGATAAAAAAGATTCGCTTGAGCTAGGCAACAAAGCCGAGGATCTTTTTATTCTTGCAGCCGTTAAACAAGGCTGGAAAATTTCCGCGTCAACCAACAATGAAAACATCGAAGAGCATTGGGATTTTCTGGTCGAAAAAGAAGATAAAAAATATAAAGTTGAAGTGAAAAGCGGGAAACGAATCCAGCGTAATGATGAAAGCTTGCAAACCGATCTCACCTGGGTGGAGCTTCAGAATGTGCGCGGCAAGGTCGGCTGGTTATTCGGCAAGGCCGATTTGATCGCCTTTGATAAGGAAAAAACTTTTCTTCTAGTCAAACGGCTGGACCTGCTGGCGGTGGTCAACCAAAAAGTAAATCTCGTTGCAAAAGTAAAATCCGCAAAAGATGCACTTTATAAAATCTATACTCGCGAGGGTCGAAAAGACAAACTCACTTTGCTCCCCAACAGCGATATTGATCCGATCAAATTTATGGAATGGAATAAGTAAATTCAATTTCACTCGTGTCACTCTGAGGGAGCGTACTTCGCGACCGAAGAGTCTCTTACTTTCGAGAAGAGAGACCCTTCGCTACCGCTCACATCGTCCCGATGTCCTTCGGGAGGGTGACACTTTGAAACTGAAAGCAATCAACAATGAAAAAATTTTTGACCTTATTAATTTCAATTCTTTTCCTCACAGCCTGCGCTCCCGCCTCAAGCCCAACCTCTCAACCTGTTCCTGCTACTGAGACATTTTCACCTACTCCAACTTTTACCATCATTCCTCCAACTGAAACCTTCACGCCCATCCCACCGACAGAGACTCTCACACCCATCCCTTACGTGGAGGGCCTGAAAGCCACAGTCACCGCAGACTTGCTAAGCTGTCGTTATGGCCCTGGCCCGGAATATCTTTATCTCTTCGCTTTCAAAAAGGGAGCGAATATTAATTTGATCGGACGCGTGGAAGATGGCAAATGGGTATTAGTGGAAAACGAACCTCAGCGTTGTTGGATCCACCCGAATTTTGTGAGCATTCAAGGTGACCCGCAAACCCTCAAACCGATGTACCCCGACGGTTTCAAACTCATCGTCACACCTTACTATGCGCCTACTACCGTCTTGACAGCCGAACGCAAAGGGGACGAGGTCACTGTCACATGGATTCATGTCCCTGTCAGCCGAGGGGATTATGAAAGAGACAATATGTTCCCATACATCATCGAAACCTGGCGCTGTGAAAACGGAGAATTCTTCTTCGACCCATTGGTATCCACCCTGCCTTTCATCACTTTTGTAGACGAAGCAGGCTGTGATGAACCGTCACATGGGCGGGTGTATGTGCAAGAGAAGCATGGGTATGCAGGGCCTGCGGAAATTCCGTGGCCTGCGTACCTGCCGTAAAATAAGACTTTCAAGTAAAGCCTCGAGTCGTCAGCTAGTCGTAAAAGCGACTGAAGTCGCTACTACTACCTTTTCGTCAGCGTACTACCTAACAGAATTCCGTTTGCCCAATAAAAACCTGTATCTCCAGACGGCAGGATGTCGTATGTTGCAATTCCTTCGTAGGGCAGGCGCTCGATGAGAGTTATCCGGGCTCCATCCAACAGGTCGCCAGGCTTGAGATCACTCAATTTCTGCCCATCAATTGTCGGGTGACCGGGAGAAGCCCAAAGCTCGCGTCCATCTTCCAAAACAACATGGACGATTTGATGGTTTGCAGGAACAGGCACACGGACGGTTTTCAGGATGGCGGCAGGAGTGCGTTTGCCCATTGCGTTCATTGTCCAGACCAAATCACCCACTTGTAAATCCTGCACAGAGATCATTCCCTGAGGGGTATCGATCAAGGTATTCGAGGTAAGACAAATCGGGCAGGCTGGGAAGCTGGGTTCGCGGTTCTGGACATCAATTGATCCATCACCTTCAATCGTCCCCTTGATGATGAAACCTTGCTGCCCTTCAACTCCAGTTTGTATTTGAAACTTGAATCTATCTTTTTCCAGCTCAAAATAAACTGCTGCTAATTTCTTGTGTTCGCGATAGATCAGTAATTTCTGGTCATCTGTAAAAGTGGACAAGGCTCTTAATCCATTACGATCCAGAATAACCTGAAATTCTTCCTGATTGGCTTGCAGTTCGGGGAAACGTTGCCTGGCCAAATCCATTTCATCGGCAAAGGCTATCGGATAATAATCGGGATCGCAGAAGAAGAAATCTGGAAATTGATCCAGCACTCGATATTTCAGTTCGGTTGGAGGCAACCCAGATTGGATGGTTGGGAGCGGTGTGGGTGGCGCAGGTGTTGCAAAAGGCGCTTCTGTATCGGGAGGTCCCACCGTACTGGGGAGTATGGTGCTCACTTCAGCAGTTATTTCTACAGGCTCTGAAGATAATAAAGCACAAGCATTTAGGACTGTCGTAATAATGATCGCAAAAACGATATAAGCTTTCATGTCATTATCCTTTGATCCCAGTATTGCGCAAATCTGTTAATGACATATGAGAGGTGAAAGCAAAGACCTCCGAGTTTTTAAAAACTCGGAGGTCTTGTTGGTTGGCTCCTTGCCTAGGACTCCTAGCGGGCTTAGACTTTACTCCTATTGACATACATTTATTTTATCTCGGATGGGCATCTAACATCCCCTGCAGCAATTTCGCCTCCATCGTTAGCGTCATGGAGAGAAAACATGCATCCATGCGAAGGAGGTTCCGAGGTAGGGATAGTGCCCTGTTCATCAGGCATAGGAAATATCCACAGCCATTCACCTTCAAAGATAACGAGCCAAACCATCATGTTTTCGGGTTGCCCTGAGTGTGAAGGATTCCACCCAATCTTCTGGCTGGCTTCTGAGATACTGATCTTTTCAACATAAACCGCCAGAGGATCTCCGACGCTAACTTTCCTTAATCCCTGCATCGATATTCGCGCGACAATAACTGCATCTAGTTTATTTTTGACAGGAGAAGAGCCAATTTTTCCATACGCAGATAGGGTTGCCTGTGTAACAGGCGTAAGGTAAACAGACTCGTCATTTGTCGAGCAGCCCATCGGCAATAATGAGCAAACGCTCACAACTAGAACAATTAGCAAGTTACGCATATTTTATCCATTCGCTTTTTTGGATGAAGCTGCCAACTATGTGTTATGCAGCAACACGTTGATAAATGTCCCTGTGGGGGGCTTGTCATCCATAAAGAAATCATCCATTGAATAAAAAAATGACCTCTAAAACGAAATTTTAGGGGTCAAAAGCTCCTTGCCTAGGACTTGAACCTAGAACCTAGCGGTTAACAGCCGCTCGCTCTGCCAATTGAGCTAGCAAGGAATGCGAGCGACATTATACGGGTCAGTATGGGGAATGTCAAGTAAATATTTTTCGTCATTGTGAGGGCGCTCTTGTTCTTTGCCCGAAGCAATCTCAGACTGAGTCGGGGATTGCTTCGGCGGGCGAACACCGCCTCGCAATGACATGATGCCTGCTTAATACCTTATCGAACTCAAATTATCCAGCTTGTCTGTGGTGTGCGTGGCGGAGATTTGGCGGACTGTACCTGTTAGTCCGCGGACCACCAGAGTGTCTGTGGTGATACGGTCACCATAATAACGAACGCCTTTGAGCAACTCACCATCCGTGATGCCAGTCGTTGCAAAGAATACATCCTCAGATGCAACCAGGTCATTCATGGTCAGCACCCTGTCGAAGTCATAGCCTGCATCGCGTCCGCGCTGTAATTCTGCATCGTCACGTGCATATAACTTGCCTTGGATCTCGCCGCCCATGGCGCGCAAGGCGCAGGCCGTGATCACACCCTCAGGCGTGCCGCCTACACCAAACAAAACATCCACACCCGAATCAGACCAGGCGGTCATCAAAGCCGCGGCTACGTCACCATCGGGGATCTGCCTGATGCGTGCGCCAGCTTTTCGAATCTCAGCCACCATCGCATCATGACGCGGACGGTCAAGGATGATGGTGGTCAAGTCTTCAACGGCCTTGCCTTTTGCCTTTGCAATGGCGTGCAAATTTTCCGTGATGCTTTTTTCAATATCGATCTTTCCCTTGGACTCTGGCCCCACCGCGATCTTGTTCATGTACACAAAAGGCCCGGGGTCAAACATCGTCCCTCGCGGCGCAATCGCCACCATCGCCAGCGAATTCGAGCGGCCAAAGGCCAAAGGGCGAGTCCCGTCAATTGGGTCCACAGCAACATCCACGTCAGGTTGTGAGCCGTTACCCACAAACTCGCCATTGAACAACATCGGAGCCTGATCCTTTTCCCCTTCCCCGATAACGATGACTCCGTTCATATCCACTGTGCTGAGGACGAGCCGCATCGCATTCACCGCTGCCTGATCCGCCCCTTCTTTATCGCCTCGTCCCATAAAGCGACCTGCCAACATCGCCGCCGCTTCGGTGACGCGTGCGAGTTCGAGTGCGAGGTTTCGAGTTGGGGTCTGGCCAAGAACATCCATTTTGCCTCCAGAGTTTATAGTATGAACCAAACGAGGAAGTAATAACCGATCACTGCGCCCCACAACCATGAGTCGACGCGGTCAAAAAAGCCGCCGTGACCGGGAATAATATCGCTCGAATCTTTAATACCAGACTGGCGTTTGATCATGCTTTCGCCCAGGTCACCCAATGGTGTCAGTGCACCGAGGATGAGTCCAAGAACAGCACCCTGCCAGATTGTAATATCGCCCGCGAGGTTTCCATAGGCAGAATAAGCATACACAAGGAATGCTCCGCCGATCATGCCAGTGAATACACTGGCTGCATAACCTTCCCAACTTTTCTTGGGGCTGAGGCGCGGCGCCATTTTATGTTTGCCATAGGCTCGGCCAATCGAATATGCGCCTGAATCCGCGAGCCAGACGGAGGGCAGAACCAGCATGAACCACCAGCCGCCTTCGGGGAGCGTGCGCAGGTCGAGCAGGTATGCACCAACCCAGCCGATGTAAACCAACCCCGCAACGGTCACAGTAAAATCAAGCGCGGCCTGGTCTCTGCCGCGCTCGTATGCATAAAGGTGAAATGCCAATGCAAGGAGGATGGTCCCTGCAAAAACAGGCATGGCATATTGTGGAAAGAACATGCGCGCAATCAGAATGAGCGCTACGCCTCCCACTGTGATCTGCATCTGCGGCTCAAACTTCACCGCGCGAAACAGGTGGACATATTCCCATATTGCACCGATCAGGAATGTGCCCATCAATAGAAAATAAAAGATGCCGCCAAGAATTATGGCGGGCATTCCTATAAGAGTCAAACCAAGGGTTGTGATCAGCCTTCTACGCATTGGATTCCTGAAGTTCCCCCGATGATACCTTTCCAAAGCGCCTGTCGCGATGGGCAAAGTCTTCCAATGCGCGGCGATATTCTTCCTTGTCAAAATCGGGCCAGAAGGTTGGGGTGATATACCATTCAGAATAAGCGGCCTGCCAGATGAGGAAATTGCTCACACGCAATTCCCCTGAGGTACGGATGATGAGGTCAGGGTCGGGCACGCCGGCAGTGAACAAATATTTGTTTACCAATTCGTCCGTTACTTCCCCGGCTGGAATGCCATCAGCGATAATCTTTTGAATGGCAAAGACGATCTCGTCCCGTCCACCATAATTAAATGCGACATTTAAGATGAGTCGGTCATTATTCTTGGTAAGCTCAATGGCTTTAAGAACTTTTTTCTGGATGCGCGGGTCAAGTCCTTCCAACCGCCCAATGTGACGCAACTGCACACCTTCTTTATGGAGCTCGTTTAGTTCACGGTCGATCACATCCTGAAGGATGAGCATCAATCCTTTCACTTCCTCAGGCGGGCGTCCCCAGTTTTCGGTGGAAAAGGCATAGATCGTTAGATACTTAACACCAAACTCAACCGTGGAGCGGATGACACGGCGCAGGTTTTCTGTACCCGCCTTGTGCCCTGCCAGGCGTGGCAAACCGCGTTGAAGAGCCCAACGTCCATTGCCATCCATGATGATGGCAATGTGTTGAGGGACTTTTTCCAAAGGGATATTGAGGGGGGATTCAGCCATATTTTTGCATTCTATCCCGATGCCATACATTATTTCGCATCGGAAAAGAAGATATTTCTAGACTTCCATGATTTCTTTTTCTTTGTGCACACCGTGCCTGGCGATATCTTCCACAAACTTATCGGTCAATTTTTGCAGGTCTTCCTCGCCATGCCTGAGATCATCTTCCGTGATCAGTTTTTCCTTTTCGTATTCACGAATGTCGTTGTGCAAATCACGGCGGATATTGCGCACAGCAATGCGGGCTTCTTCAAGGCGATGGTTCATTTGCTTCACCAGCTCGCGGCGGCGCTCTTCATCAAGCGGAGGCAGGTTCAGGTGTATGACTTTTCCGTCGGAATTGGGATTCAAGCCGAGGTTTGAGGCTCGGATCGCTTTCTCAATATCCTTGATGGAAGATACGTCAAAGGGCTTGATCATCAACGAGCGGGGTTCAGGCACGCTGATGGAGGCAAGTTGCATAAGATGCGTCGGCGTGCCATAGTATTCGACGGGCAGTTTTTCTATCAGAGCCGGGCTGGCTCGCCCCGTGCGAATTGCGGCTAGATCATCCGAAAGAGATTGGATCGCACCGCTCATGCGGGATTCAGCATCTTTCAACAGGTCTTTAACTTCATCGGTACTCACTATCTTCCTCCTACCGCTGGTTGTATAAATTGCTAAATCTGCCTGGAAAATTACAGGTATAGCAAATTCTGGTTTAGCTATTTACGCGGCACTTTGTAAAAATATGTACCACATAAGGATACCTTAAAACAAGAATTTAGGCTATGGGAGCGAAAAAAAGTGAGAGGATATGCAAAAATTTGAGAGCCTATCAGGAAATAAAAACATTCTTCTTTCCCTTCACTCGCGAAGGGAAAGAAGAATGCATAAGGAAAAACCACGAAATTAACTTGTGACCAGAGTACCCACTTCTTCACCGTGTAAAAATCCGATCAGCGCCTTTGAATCCCAAAGGTTGAGCACAAGAATTGGAAGGTTATTTTCCATGCAGAGGGTGATGGCGGTGCTGTCCATTACTTCCAGGCGGCGGTTGAGGACTTCGATGTAAGTTAATTTGTCAAACTTTACCGCATCCGCGTTCTTCTTGGGGTCCGCATCATAAACACCATCCACCTTGGTGGCCTTAATAACAATTTGCGCGTCTATTTCAGTGGCACGCAAAGCTGCGGCAGTATCTGTGGAGAAAAACGGATTGCCCGTCCCTGCGCCAAAAATGACCACACGTCCCTTTTCAAGATGGCGCACGGCGCGGCGGCGGATGTATGGCTCGGCAATCGCGCGCATCTCAATCGCAGACATGACGCGAGTGTAAACACCCTGTCGTTCGAGGGCATCCATCAGAGCCATGGCATTCATCACTGTGGCGAGCATACCCATATAATCTGCAGTGGAACGATCCATGCCGCGCTCGAGCCCCTGCTTGCCGCGCCACAAGTTGCCCGCCCCCATTACCACAGCCACGTCCACATCCATCTCGCGGACTTGCTTTATGCGGCTGGCAATGGACTCGGCCTCATCCACGTCAATGCCAAAACCTGATTTACCACTCAGCGCTTCGCCACTTAACTTGAGCAGGATTCTTTTATACTTCAACTCAGCCATTCTTGTCTCCTTGTTGATTCAACCGACTAAGAGTTTACACCAATTAGAAAAAAAGCCAACCCGAAGGCTGGCTTTTTAAACTTATGCTTTATTCGTGCTTTCGCCCAACTCCCAACGCTGGAAGCGGCGAACGATCACGTTCTCGCCAATGGCAGCCACATTTTGCAAAATGAGCTTTTCAACGGTGAGCGACTCGTCACGAATGTAAGCCTGCCGCATCAGGCAGACTTCATCTTTATACTTTTCAACGCGGCCTTCCACGATCTTTGCCAGAACGTTATCAGGCTTGCCTTCTTCTTTGGCACGGGCGCGGGCGATCTCTGCTTCATGTTCGAGTTCTGCCGCAGGGATTTCCTCTGCAGTGATATATTTTGGTGCGCTCGCCGCGATCTGCAATGCGATCTCATGCGCAAGGGTACGGAATTGTTCAGCGCGGGCAACAAAATCTGTTTCGCAATTGATCTCAACCATCACGCCCACACGTCCGCCGCCATGGGAATACATTTCCACCACGCCGTTGGATGCTTCACGGTCGGCGCGCTTGGCAGCGGTAGCCATGCCTTTTTCGCGCAACCAATCTACAGCTTTCTGGTAATCTCCATCCGCTTCCTGCAACGCTTTGCGGCAATCCAACATGGGGGCGTTGGTTGCGGCCCGCAGTTGCTTGATCATCTCTGTTGTTATTTCCATTTCACAATCCTTAACTTATCCTGGCACTTCTTGTTAATTATTCTGCTGCGTCTTTGGCAGTATCATCTTTTGCCTTGGGGGCTTCTGGTTTCTTAGCTTCTTCAATTTGTTCTTCAGCTAAGACAACATTATCCACCTTTTTTTCTTCGGCTGGTACAACGTCATCCACCTTGCGGCTGACATTCAACTTAGCCAGAGTGGATTCACCCAGCAGTGCATCCTCACCCATATTCTCATCCTGCTCTGTTTCGACAACAGGCTTGCGAGATGGGCGGGATTTTGGCTTCCCTTCAGCTTTAGCATCGCCAGCCATCTCAGGTTCTTCTTCCTTGCGCATGGCTTTGCCTTCGAGCACGGCATCCGCCATTTTGGCAACAAGCAATTTGATGGCACGAATGGCATCGTCGTTGGAAGGGATGACATAATCAACATTCTGGGGGTTGCAATTGGTATCTACCAACGCCACAATCGGGACCTTGAGCAGGTTCGCCTCACGAACGGCAGCTTCCTCACGCCCAACATCGATAATGAAGAGCAGATCGGGGCGGCGCTTCATGATACGTGCGCCTGACAAACGAGTCTGCAAGCGTGTGATCTCGCGCTCGATCAATAAGCCTTCTTTTTTGGTCAGGCGGGTGATCTCATCCGAAGCGTGTACTTTCTCAAGGCGTTCCAGTTCCTGGATGCGCTTATACATGGTAGCCCAGTTGGTGAGCATACCGCCCATCCAACGCTCGGTGACGTAAGGCATGCCACAGCGAGCAGCTTCTTCAGCCACTGTTTCCTGCGCCTGGCGTTTGGTGCCAACGAAAAGAACATTGCCGCCATTCGCAACAGTATCGCGGATAACGTTGTAACCCTGGTTCAACAACTTTACAGTCTGTTGCAGGTCGATAATATGAATACCGTTACGCTCTGTGAAGATGTACGGTTTCATACGGGGGTCCCACTTGTTTGTGCGATGTCCAAAGTGAACACCACTCTCAAGCAGGGCCTTCATGGAAATGACGCCCATTTGTTACTCCTTAACATTTGCCGTTCTCCAACACGCAATCCAAAGATTGATGTGGAACGGAATGAGTTTAGCGGGGATACAGCCTTACGGCCAGACCCGCTCAGGGACGCTTGTTGCCCGTCCCAGGCAGAATGTGCATTAATCCTGAATGAAGTTGAAGGATCAAAGCGGCGAGATTATAACACAGGATTCTTGGTGCTAAATTTTCAATTACAGACAACGGACGAGTAAGAACTTATCGTCCGTTGTCCATCGTCCATCGTCATTTACCCCACGTAATCGCACCACTCTTCATATTTCGCCACCTTACCGCGAATCGCATCGTGATATACATCCTGGATTTTGCGTGTTACTGGGCCTGTCCTGCCATTGCCAATAGTGCGGAAATCAATTTCGCTCAGGCCAATACATTCAGCAGCAGTGCCACATACAAAGACTTCATCTGCCACATACAGTTGATCGCGCGAAACAGGTTGCTCCAATACTTCATATCCCAAATCTTTAGCGATCACAAAAATCGCATGGCGTGTAAGCCCTTCCAAGACAGGTGCAGTAGAAGGTGTAATCACTTTTCCACGGCGAACAAGAAACAGGTTCTCACCAGTGCATTCAGCAATATAGCCCTGCGGGTCGAGCATGATCGCCTCTTCAAAGCCTAAACGCTGTGACTCAGTCTTGGCAAGGACGCTGTTGACATAGTTGCCTGAAATCTTGGCTTTGGTCATGGCTACATTCGGATGATGGCGTGTGAAGGATGAGATATTCGCTCGAATTCCCTTTTCACGCGATTCATCGCCAAGGTAATTGTTCCATTCCCATACTCCGATCATCAAAGAGGGCTTGCCGCTATCCACATTTAGATTCCAGCCGCCAGCATCAAGATACATCAAGGGGCGCACATAACAATCTGTAAACCCATTCGCACGCACAGTATCTTTGTGAGCCTTGCAGAGATCATCTACTGACCACGGAAATTCGCGAAAGCCCAGCACGCGCGCCGAGTCAAATAATCGTTCAACATGTTCTCTCAAACGAAAAATGGAAGGGCCTTTTGCAGTGTTATAAGATCGAATGCCTTCAAACACAGCCGCGCCATAATGCAAAGCGGGGGTCAGAAAATGCAATGTCGCTTGTTCGAATGGCACAAGTTCACCATTCTTCCAGATAAATTTCGATTCCATACCCATAACTCAATTCTCCTTTTTGTGTGTAGGGACACAGCGGCGCTGTGTCCCTACAGTTTATAAATTTTTGATAATTTCATCCGCCATCTGACGGGTCGTCAACTTGCCGCCAATATCTGCTGTGCGCGCACCAGCGGTGATGGTTTCATCTACAGCTTTTTCAATTGCGGATGCTTCTGATTCTAACTTAAGTGAGTGACGTAACAACATGGCTGATGAAAGAATCGTACCAATCGGATTTGCGATTCCTTTGCCTGCGATATCTGGTGCAGATCCATGAATCGGTTCATATAAGCCGGCAGTTGATTCGCCCAAACTGGCAGAAGGCAATATCCCCATTGACCCTGCCAAGACCGAGGCTTCATCCGTAAGAATATCGCCGAACATGTTTTCAGTGACGACCACATCCATCGAAACAGGAGCAGTGATCAGCCGCATGGATGCGGTGTCTACCAGCATGTGATCGAGTTCCACGTCCTGATTATCCGCACCAACTTTAGTTGCGATCTGACGCCAAAGTCTTGATGATTCCAAAACGTTGGCTTTATCCACAGAAGTCACTTTTTTCTTGCGGCCTTTTGCCAACGTGAAAGCAAGCTCCATCACTCGGCGGATTTCGTAATCATAATATTCAAGCGTATCCACCGCGCGCTCACGGCCATCTTTGATATCGCGTCCTTTCGGCCAGCCGAAATAAAGTCCGCCCGTGAGTTCGCGCACGACGAGGATATCCACACCTTGCAATTTCTCAGGCTTAAGCGGCGACCATTCCATCAGCGCAGGATGCACTTTGACAGGGCGCAAATTTGCAAACACGCCGAGACCTTTACGAAGCGCAAGCAATCCGCGCTCAGGCCGGTCTTTTGCAGTGGGGTCATCCCATTTCGGGCCGCCTACCGCACCAAGCAAAACCGCATCCGCAGACTGGCAATCGGCGAGGGTTTCATCTGTAAGCGATGATCCATATTTATCAATGGAACAACCGCCCATCAAATATTCTTGAAAATTAAATGTATGTTTATATTTACTGGCGATCACTTCCAGCACATGCACGGCTTCTGCAACAACTTCAGGGCCAATGCCGTCGCCGGGGAGGAGGGTAATGTTTGCTTTCAAAATAATTTCCAATCCGTAGGGGCACAGCAGAGAGTTCCACGGATGTGATCCGTTAATCGTCCGCTGTGCCCCTACATAATATCAATGTGCCACCATCAAACCATATTCCACGGAATCGGCCAGTGCACGCCAACTCGCTTCAATGATATTCGTGCTCGCGCCAACGGTGCTCCAACGGCTGGTGTTATTGCGCGTGTCGATCAATACGCGCGTGATGGCTTCGGTGCCGTGGTCTGAATCGAGGATACGAACTTTGTAATCAGATAAATGAAAATTTGACAGTTGCGGATAATAACTGATCAACGCTTTTCTCAATGCCTTATCCAACGCATTGACAGGACCATTCCCTTCGGCGGCAGTATGAAACAACTCATCCTGCACTTTCACCTTGACAGTTGCTTCGGCAAAGATTCCACGCCCCTGCCTATGCTCAACGTTGACAGAAAAATCTATCAGCTCAAACGGAGGTTTGTAACCATATTCCTGGCGCTTTAGCATCATCGTGGCGGAGGCTTCGGCCGCTTCAAATGAAAAGCCGCGTGATTCAAGATCCTTGATGTCATTGAGTACGCCAACGACTTCTTCGCCTTCAACTTCCACGCCATGTTCTTCGGCTTTGCTTAATAAATTGCCGCGACCCGAAAGGTCAGAGACCACCACGCGCATTTTATTGCCGATCTTCTCTGGCTCAATGTGTTGATACGACTGCGGCGAACGTCTCATGGCTGCAACATGTACGCCGCCTTTATGAGCAAATGCAGATTTACCCACAAATGGCAAGTGTTCATCGGGTGTGAGGTTGGCAACTTCTGCCACAAAATGCGAAAGCTCATACAAATGCTCAAGTTTTCCTTTGGGCAAACATTGATAACCCATCTTGAGTTCAAGGTCAGCCATGATGGAAACCAGGTTGGCATTTCCGCAGCGCTCACCTACCCCATTGATCGTCCCTTGGACTTGAATTGCACCTCCACGTATCGCCATCAACGAATTGACCACGGCACACTCACCGTCGTTATGAGTATGAATCCCAAATGGATGGTTGAACGCAGGTTTCATCTCACAAACTATACCTTCCACTTCCCAGGGTAATGTCCCGCCGTTGGTATCGCACAGGACAACAGTCTCTGCACCGCCACGGATTGCCGCGCGCAAAGTTTCAAGCGCATAGAATGAATCTGCTTTATAGCCATCGAAGAAATGCTCGGCATCATAGATGACGCGCTTGCCATTGGCCTTGAGATACGCAACCGATTGTTCGATGATGCGCAGATTATCATCGTTGGTAGTGAGCAAAACTTCTTTGACGTGCAGAGTCCACGTTTTGCCGAAGATGGTGCAGACAGGCGTATTGGAATCAAGCAAGGCTTTGATATTGGCATCGTCTTCAGGCCCGCCTTTGACACGGCAGGTGGAACCGAATGCTGTGATGAGTGCGTTCTTCCATTGCATATCACGCGCGCGTTCAAAGAACTCAACATCCTTTGGATTCGAGCCAGGCCAGCCGCCCTCGATAAAGGCAACACCGAGTTCATCCAATTTTTGAGCGATGCGAATCTTGTCGTTGCTCGAAAGCGTGAAACCTTCGGACTGAGTCCCATCGCGGAGGGTGGTGTCGTAGATTTGGATTTTATGTAAAGTCATGGCCGTTCCATGTTGCGTGATAAAAGAGATTAGAGATTGGGTTTTGCTTCAAAATCTGAGATTTGTTTTTCAAAACCTAATATGTAGCCCAGTTCATCCACGCCATTTAATAAACAAGTTTTATTAAATGGGTCAATTGGGAATGAGACAGAACCTCCGGGGAAGGATAATGTTTGTGTCGCGAGATCAACTGTCAGCTCGGCGCGAGGCGCTTCTTCTATCAAATCAAAGAGCATCTTGTGAGTCGCATCATCCACGATGATCGGAATTAATCCATTCTTCAAAGAGTTGTTGCGGAAGATGTCTGCAAATGAAGTTGAGATGACGGCGCGGAAGCCGTAACTGGTGAGCGCCCAGGGAGCATGTTCGCGGCTCGACCCGCACCCGAAGTTGTCACCTGCCAAAAGGATTTGACAGCCAGCTGATTCAGGTTTGTTGATGATGAAATCCGTTTTGAGAGATTTATCATCGTGATAGCGCCAGTTATAAAAAAGAGCATCGGCGAGATTGTTCTTGTCTGTGACTTTCAAGAACTGCGCGGGAATGATCTGATCCGTGTCAATGTCGTTGACAGGCAGAGGCATGACGCGGGAGGTGAGTGTTGTGAAAGTTGCCATTTTGATTTCCGATTCGAGTTGAAAGGTTTGAAAGTTTTAAGGTTGAAGGTTGCTCCGCTGGTTGAGTAGCCCCGAATGCTCTTTGAGGGGCGTATCGAAACCAGCAATGAAATATAAAATTTACATTTAGTGGTGTGGTCTCGACTGCTTGCGCTCGACCACCAGCATGGATTTAAATTTATAAAATTGTGCGCGGGTCAGTGACAACACCGCTGATCGCTGTAGCTGCCGCAGTGACGGGACTTGCCAAGAAAGTACGTCCGCCCTTGCCTTGGCGACCTTCAAAATTTCGGTTGCTAGTTGAGACAGCATATTGACCAGGTTTGAGTTCATCACCATTCATGGCTATGCATAAACTGCAGCCTGCTTCACGCCATTCTGCGCCTGACTCTTTGAAAATTTTATCCAAGCCTTCCAGTTCAGCTTGTTTCTTAATATCCTGTGAACCAGGCACAACCATCACACGTGTAGTTTTAGAAACCTTGTGTCCTTTCAACATTCCAGCGGCGAGACGTAAATCAGAGATGCGTGAGTTGGTGCATGATCCAATGAAGACAACATCAACCTTTTGTCCCAAAAGAGATTGACCGGGTTGAAGTCCCATGTAGGTCAATGCTTTTTCGAAGGCGGCTTTTTGTGAAGGTTCAATGAATGACTCAGTGATCGGGACTCGGTCTGTGATCTTCATGCCCATGCCAGGATTTGTGCCATAGGTGATCATCGGCTCAAGTTCAGAAGCATCAAGTGTGATGGACTTGTCGTAGACTGCGCCTTCATCGCTGGGTAATGTCTTCCAGTAGGCAACTGCCTTATCCCATTCTTCAGCTTGAGGAACAAACTCGCGGCCTTTGAGATATTCGAAGGTCACTTCATCGGGGGCAATCATGCCAGCGCGCGCGCCGCCTTCAATGGACATATTGCAGATAGTCATGCGCTGTTCCATGGTCAAGCCGCGAATGGCTTCACCTGTGAACTCGAAGACATGACCCGTACCCCCACCAACGCCGATCTTTGCGATCAAGGCAAGAATGATGTCTTTAGCAGAAACACCTTTTGCAAGTGAGCCGTTGACTCGAACTTCATACGTCTTTGGTTTTCTTTGCAATATACATTGAGATGCAAGCACATGCTCCACTTCAGATGTGCCGATACCGAATGCGAGCGCACCAAACGCACCATGCGTAGCGGTGTGACTATCACCACAGACAATAGTCATGCCTGGCTGGGTACGTCCAAGTTCAGGGCCAATGACGTGGACAATTCCGCGGTGCGGGCTGGTCATGCCGTGCAAGGTAATCCCGAATTCGGCGGCGTTGGTTTCCATTTGCTTGATCTGGGCGGCGGCCATCGCGTCAGCAATGGGAACCTCTATCGGCGTAGTTGGAATCGAGTGATCCATCGTCGCAAGAGTCTTATCAGGGCGGCGGACTTTAAGTCCACGTTGACGTAATCCTGTAAATGCTTGCGGCGAGGTGACTTCATGCACGAGGTGCAAGTCAACGTAAAGAACGGCTGGGGATTCAGGTTGTTCAGCCACAACATGCGAGTCCCAGATTTTTTGAAAGAGTGTTTTGGGTGGTTTTGACATAGGTTCCTTCGTCGTCATTGCGAGGAGCGCTCTTGTTCTTTGCGACGAAGCAATCTCCAACAGTGTTGGAGATTGCTTCGGGCGGAAGAACACCGCCCTCGCAATGACATGGTCTTCATCCCAACATCACTCCAAAATCATTCGGGACTTTTTCATATACTTCGGTCTGCGCGATGATGAGTTTATTTAATGCATTGATATAAGCCTTGGCGCTGGCAACGATAATATCCATGTCTGCGCCGTGACCGCCATAGACGCGCGCATATTCAACTTCACTTTGCGCGTCCATTGTGGTCGAGCCGTTATCACTTTGAATGCGGACAGTCACTTCGCCGAGTGCGTCAATGCCCGCAGTGATGGCGTGGACGTTGAACTCAAGCAAGGTACACGGAACATTGATAATTGAATCAATCGCCTTATAGGTTGCATCAACAGGCCCTGTGCCAATCGCGGCCTGAGTTTGGATCACGCCATCAGGCCCGCGCAAACGAACAGTTGCGGTAGGCATCCCCATAGTGCCGCATGAGACTTGCATCCCATTGATCAAATAGACATCCCGTGGACGATAAAACTCATCGGCAATGACGGCTTCGAGGTCAAGGTCAGTGATGGATTTCTTGCGGTCTGCAAGTTCCTTGAAACGTGTGAAGGCTTTATCGAGTTCAACTTCATCAAGTGAATGACCCATCTCGGCGAGTCGGTTACGCAATGCGTGGCGGCCTGAATGTTTGCCGAGTACAAGTTTGGTTTGATTCACGCCGACATCTTCGGGACGCATGATCTCATAGGTGGTCTGATGTTTTAACATTCCGTCCTGATGAATGCCAGCTTCGTGCGCAAACGCATTGGAACCAACAATCGCCTTATTCGGCTGAACAAGTATGCCCGTGTAATTGCTGACGAGTTTGCTAATGCGCGAAATTTGTTTGGCTTCGATTCCTGTTTCAAGTTGAAAAACAGGATGCCGAGTCTTCAACGCCATCACAACTTCTTCAAGCGATGTGTTGCCCGCGCGTTCGCCAATCCCATTCATGGTCACTTCGGCCTGACGCGCGCCCGCTTGGATCCCCGCCAATGTATTCGCGGTTGCGAGTCCGAGATCATCATGGCAATGCACTGAAACAGTAATGCCATTATGCATGCCAGGCGTGTGCTTGATAATGCCATCAATTAATTTATAAAATTCATCGGGCGTTGTGTATCCCACAGTGTCGGGAATGTTCAACGTGGTTGCGCCAGCCTTGATGGCTTCACCCAAAACCACATATAAAAATTCAGGGTCAGAGCGGCCTGCATCTTCTGGTGAAAATTCAACATCGGCACAATATGATTTTGCATACGCTACCATTTCTGAAACACGCTGTACCACCTCTTCGGAATCCATTTTCAATTTGTGCTTCATATGGATTTCAGAAGTCGCAAGAAAAGTATGGATGCGCGGCTTCTGCGCCTCTTTGACAGCTTCCCAAGCTTTATCAATATCGGATTTATTTGCGCGCGCCAATCCTGCGATAACGGGGACTCTCGCATCCACCTCGCCGATAGCTGGTTGCCCAACTTCAACAGCGATTCGTCTGACGGCTTCCAGATCATCTGGCGAGGCTGCAGGGAATCCAGCTTCGATAATATCCACGCCGAGACGCGCGAGATGATGTGCAATTTCCAGCTTCTCAGCAGAAGTCATCGTCGCGCCCGGGGATTGTTCACCATCTCTTAATGTAGTATCAAAAATACGAACGTAATTACTTGTCATGAAATCAACTCCAGTAGGTCACGCTAAGTGCCCAGATATGGGTATGAAGCGTGACGCCACATACTATTTCACAAGTCACGTTACAAACGTGACCTACATATCTATTTCTTCCAATTCTCAGGCCTCAATGAACGCACCGCCGCACCGGCTTGCCACATTTCAGAATCATGGAAGGCGGCTAATTCTTCTTCCAATTTTTCGCGATAGTCTGCGCGACTATTCGCTTCGAGAGTGATGCGTGCTTCATTACCAGTGACCACGGATTCATAGAGCGCATCAAACACAGGAGCAACCGCATCGCGGAAGCGCGGATGCCAGTCCAGTGCGCCGCGCTGGGCGGTGGTGGAACAATTGGCATACATGAAGTCCATGCCGTTCTCGCCGACGAGTCGGATCAGGGATTGAGTCAGTTCTTCGACAGTTTCGTTGAAGGCTTCAGATGGAGAATGTCCATGCTTGCGCAGGACGTTGTACTGCGCCTCCATCACACCAGATAATGCGCCGATGAGAACGCCGCGTTCGCCTGTCAGATCGCTATACACTTCATTCTTGAATGTGGTTGGAAATAAATATCCCGCGCCGATGGCAATGCCCAAAGCAATCGCGCGTTCATTTGCACGTCCCGTGTGATCCTGATGGACAGCATAACTGGCATTGATTCCGCTGCCCGCTAAAAAGTTACGGCGAACGCTTGTGCCTGAACCTTTCGGCGCAACGAGAGCCACATCCACATGCGGCGGAGGGACAACACCCGTATCATCTTTGAATGTGACAGAGAAGCCGTGCGAGAAATACAGCATATCGCCTTCGTTCAAACATTCCACAAGCTTCGGCCATTGCGAGCGCTGCCCTGCATCTGATAATAAATATTGAATGACAGTCCCCTTTTCTGCGGCTTCTTCCACATTAAATAATGTCTTGCCTGGAACCCAGCCATCTGCAACAGCCTTTTCCCAATTTTTCGTCCCTTCGCGCTGACCAACGATTACGTTGATCCCGTTGTCGCGCATGTTCATCGCCTGAGCAGGTCCCTGCACACCATAGCCAAGCACAGCCACAACTTCATCCTTCAATACTTCACGCGCCTTCTCAAGCGGAAATTCATCGCGTGTGACCACTTCCTCTTCCGTACCGCCGAAATTTATTTTTGCCATGATTACTCCTTATAATTTTTATAAGCTGGTGGTTGAGTAGTTCCGAGCCGCTTTTGGCGAGGAACGTACCGAAACCACCATGTTTTCAAGTTACTTCTTGTTCACCATTCACTTGTTGGTTTCGATACGCCCCTCAAAGCCTGTCCTGAGCTTGTCGAAGGAAGCATTCGGGGCTACTCAACCAACGGAGTATGGTTGCTCACGGCGCCATCGCCGCCAACTCATCCACATCTTCAAAACGATTGCCTGTAACACCGGCCACACGGCGCACGCCGTCATTGACTCCGCGCGTCATGGAGACTTGCCCCGTGCGAACCATTTCCACGATGCCCAGCGGACGAAGAAGCTCGATCATGCCTTCGATCTTGTCTTCTGTGCCAGTGATCTCAACGATGACCGAATCAACAGCCACGTCCACGATGCGGGCGCGGAAGATTTCGGCGAGGCCATTAACTTCGGCGCGTTTTTCGGGGCCGACCTTTATTTTGATCAGAGCCAGGTCGCGGGTCACCGAAGGTTGATGCGTGACGTCTTGCACATCGATCACATTGACCAGTTTATATAGATTCGCTTCGATCTTGTGCGCATCCATATCGCCGTTGGGACAATCCACAACAACGGTCATACGTGAAATGTCAGGCTTCTCGGTGCGCCCAACCGCAAGTGATTCAATATTGAAATTGCGGCGGCGGAACAAGGAAGCCACGCGATTTAGAACGCCAGGTTTATTTTCTACTAGTGCGATGAAGGTGTGGTTCATTTGATTCTCCAATTCTGATCCGCAGATTTACCCGATTATGCAGATTTTTATTTTTTGATCTCAATCTGCTAAATCTGCGTAATCTGCGGATTTATTTCTCGACACGAACAGGTCTCTGTATCATCTGATCCAACGACGCGCCTGCGGGAACCATGGGATACACGGCTTCCTCCTGTTCCACGCGGAACTCCAACACAACCGGGCCAGGAGTCTTGCGCGCCCATTCAATGGCCTCGTTAACTTCTTCGCGCAGGGTCACGCGCCTTGCAGGGACTCCGTGTGCCTCGGCAAGTTTTACAAAATCAGGCGAAAGCATGTTGACAGCGGAATAACGCTTCTCAAAGAAGAACTCCTGCCATTGGCGCACCATGCCGAGAAAACTGTTATTCATGATCGCCACTTTGACATTCGCGCTCTCCTGCACAGCAGTCGTCAATTCGGCAGCGGTCATCTGGAATCCGCCATCACCAGCAATGGCCCAAATCTCCTGATCTTTCGCCGCGAACCATGCGCCAATGGCTGATGGCAGACCAAAGCCCATCGTGCCTGCGCCGCCTGAGGTGAGCCAGCGATTCGGTTTATCCAGTTGATAATATTGCGCCGCCCACATCTGATGTTGGCCGACATCCGTGGTGACGATTGCGCCACCGCCCGTTGCTTTCCAAATATCCGCGATCAAATGCGCTACATACAACTTGCCATCCTCAGGCCAGTTCATGATGCTGCGTGCATCGGCTTCGGTCTTCCAACCGTTAATCTCTTTCAACCATTCATCATGATCATATTCATCCACCAAAGGCACGAGATCAGTGAGAACAGTTTTGAGATCGCCAACGAGCGGAACATCCACTGCCACGTTCTTATGCACCTCCGAAGGATCAATTTCGATATGGATTTTCTTCGCGCGCGGTGCGTAGGTTTTCAACGTCCCAGTGACGCGGTCATCGAAACGCATACCGAAAGCCAGGATCAGGTCAGAGTTTTGGATCGCCATATTCGTATGTACTTCACCGTGCATCCCCATCATGCCGAGGCTCAACGAATGTGATGCTGGAAATGCACCAAGCCCCAAGAGCGTGCTTGCCACAGGCGTTTGAGTCTTGACCGCGAAATTCATCAAGGCTTCTTCAGCTTTGGACATCAGCACACCATGCCCGCATAAAATGACAGGACGCTGCGCCTTCTCGATTAACTTCACCGCGCTTTCCAGTAATTCCCCGGGCGCATGATCAACAGGTTGATAGCCAGGCAATTTCACTTCTTCAGGATAAATAAATTCGGTTTGTTCCACTTGCGCATTTTTGCAGATGTCGATCAGCACCGGGCCGGGGCGACCACTGCGGGCAATGTAAAATGCCTCGCGCACCACTTCTGCAATTTCGTCGGCCCGTGTTACAAGATAATTATGTTTTGTGATCGGCAATGTAATCCCCGTCACATCGGTTTCCTGAAATGCATCGCCGCCAATCAAATGCGCGGCAACTTGCCCTGTGATAAATACAACTGGAACCGAGTCCATCATTGCGGTGCAAATACCCGTTACTAAATTTGTCGCGCCTGGGCCTGAGGTTGCCATCGCCACGCCAACTTTTCCAGAGGCGCGCGCGTATCCATCGGCCATGTGCGCCGCGCCCTGTTCATGCCGCACCAGCACATGATGCACGGGGTAACTCAACATCGCATCATAGATCGGCATATTCGCCCCGCCCGGATACCCAAAGACCACTTCCACACCTTCGCGGGTGAGACACTCCCATAAAATTTCTGCGCCTGTTTTTTTCATACACTCTCCTTGCGTAGGTCACGTTTGCAACGTGACTTACTAAATTGCCTGGATATGTCACGCTAAAAGCGTGACCTACGATTCCAACACCGCGCCCGTATCCGCACTCGTCACAAAATATGAATATCGTTTTAACCATTTGGATGTTGTTTTGGATTGGAATGGAGGCAGCGCATCCAGCCGACTCTGAATCTCCGCGTCGCTTAACTTAACGTTGAGGCTGCGTGCCATTAAATCAATTTGTATTACATCCCCAGCCTTTAGCGCACCAATCGGCCCACCTGACGCAGCCTCCGGCGACACGTGACCAATGCACGCGCCGCGAGTCCCACCGCTGAATCGGCCATCGGTGATGAGCGCAACTTTATCGCCGAGTCCCTGCCCCATAATCGCGGACGTGGGCGATAGCATCTCTTGCATTCCAGGTCCGCCTTTGGGGCCTTCATAGCGAATCACAACGCAATCACCTGCTTTGACCTTACCTGCGAGAATGCCAGTCATTGCATCATCTTGTGATTCAAAAATGACGGCAGGCCCTTCAAACTTCATCATGGCTTCGCTGACGCCGCCCACTTTAACAACCGCGCCTTTCGGTGCGAGATTGCCAAATAAAATGGACAAGCCACCGCGTTTGGAATGAGCGTTGTCATAACGCCGAATTACTTCTTCATCTTTGATATCCACGCTTTGAATAGATTCCCCCAGGGTCATACCGCTCACCGTCAAACGGTCAAAATGCAACATGCCCGTTCCCCATTGGATCTCGTTCAATATGGCAGGGATGCCACCTGCACGATGGACATCTTCCATATGCCATTTGCCCGCTGGACTCACCTTGCAGATGTGCGGAACTTTGTCTGCGACTGAATTGATTCTCGAAAGTGGATAGTCCACGCCTGCTTCGTTGGCTAAGGCTAAAGCGTGGAGAACTGTATTCGAGGAGCCACCCATTGCCATGTCCAGTGCGAACGCGTCGTCTATTGCTTCAGCGGTGACAATGTCTCGCGGCTTGATGTCGCGTTCGATGAGAGTCATCACTTGTGCGGCGGCCTTCTTCGCCAATGCTTCCCGTTCAGGAGTCTTGGCTAAGGCAGAGCCGTTATAAGGTAAAGCGAGGCCGAGCACTTCCATCAGGCAGTTCATGGAGTTGGCAGTGAACATGCCAGAGCAGGAACCGCAAGATGGACAGGCAAATTTTTCAAGAATGGATAATCGCTTTTCATCAATTTTCCCCGCTGAATATGCACCCACGCCTTCAAAGACGGAAATCAAATCAATTGTTTCGCCTTCGGGAGTCATGCCCGCTTTCATTGCGCCGCCCGAAACAAAAATGGTGGGGACGTTGACGCGCATGGCGGCCAGCAACATGCCAGGGACTATTTTGTCGCAGTTCGGGATGCAGACCATGGCGTCAAATCTATGAGCTTCGATCATGGTCTCGACGCAGTCAGCAATTAGTTCACGGGAAGGAAGCGAGTACTTCATCCCCATGTGACCCATCGCGATGCCGTCATCCACGCCGATGGTGTTGAACTCGAACGGTACTCCACCCGCCGCGCGGACAGCATCTTTGACCAGTTTGCCGAAGTCCTGCAAATGCACATGCCCGGGGACAATATCCACATAAGAATTAACAATGGCAACAAAGGGCTTCTTGAAATCGTCATCCTGCAAACCCGTGGCGCGCAGTAACGCACGGTGCGGCGCTTTATCAAAACCTTTTTTGACTGTGTCTGATCTCATGGTGCTCCTTTGGGTTAGACCTGACATGTCTCCGCGAGGAGTTGATCATATTTCGCCTTTGTCCACGCAGAAGTTATTGAACGCAATGGCGCGGATGAGACATGTCAGGTCTTGAAAATTTAATAAAAAAAGAGCCGCCCGTGGTTAGGGCGGCTCTTTGCACTTACTAAGGTGTGATTTGTTACTTCACTCTCACCGTTGCCATCCTAACCGAAAATTGATCCTTAATAATAAGGACCGCAAGGACGACTACAATAAGGGAGAGGCTGAACAAAGACAAATTCATGGGCGTGTGATTTCGCACGATTATAGGCAGAATGGGAAATAAGTCAAGGGGCTGGTGTAGGATTCGGTTAAGGGTAACTGCATTTTTCCGTTCAAGCACAAAGGTTAATTTGCAAAGTATACGTTTATGAATAAACTGAACTGATGTTCAGTTATGATATACTCTCAAAATCAACCCAATTTGAGGATCACAATAATATGGGCACAGATTTACTCCCAAAGTCTATTCTTGATAATTACGAAGTTCATGAATGGAAACATGCTTGTGCTATTCTAAAAAATGATTTCCCTGAAGAATGGGAAAACATTATTGATTTACTTTCTCAATTTGGCCTCTGCAAAAGTTGGATTACAGTGGGCGGGGGCAGGAAATCAAAAGTTTCCGAGTCTATTGATGATTTTTTATATCATCGGGGCTGGATTGAAAAAGAGTTTTCTACTTCAGTCAAGGTTGATGAACATATAATGGATTCCCCTACCCACAAGGTAGATTGTTATAAGAACAAAATTGCACTTGAAATCGAATGGAATAACAAAGATCCATTTTTTGATCGTGATCTCAACAACTTTCGTCTGCTCTTTGATTTAAGAGCAATAAGTGTTGGAATAATCATTACCCGAAGCGATCATTTACAAAATATATTTGATAACTTAGGCAGAGGCTCGTCATATGGAGCATCAACCACTCACATGTCAAAATTGCTTCCCAGGATTGAAGGAGGTAGTGGCGGCGGATGTCCAATATTGGTTTTTGGAATAACTAAAAATTTATATTCTGAGGATTGCTAAATTATGAGCAACATTTTAACACCCGCCCAAGATTTTCTTGAATGCACCAAGGGAAAACAATACACTACAATTCTAGCCGATCCGCCTTGGCAATTCCAAAATCGTACTGGCAAAGTTGCACCAGAGCATAAACGTCTATCTCGGTATAGCACATTGTCTTTAAAAGAAATTAAAGAAATCCCAGTTTCCCTTGTGGCGGCAGAACAAAGTCATTTGTATCTTTGGGTTCCAAATGCTCTTCTAAAAGAAGGTTTAGAAGTACTAAATGCTTGGGGGTTTGAATACAAAACAAATATTATTTGGCACAAAATCAGACAAGATGGTGGACCTGATGGAAGAGGAGTTGGCTTTTATTTCAGAAATACGACTGAGATTATACTTTTTGGGATTCGTGGGAAATTAAGAACTTTAAGTCCAGGAAGAAGCCAAGTAAACATTATTAAAACTCGAAAACGTGAACATTCTAGAAAACCTGATGAACTTTACGAGCTCATTGAAAAATGTAGCCCTAGCCCATACTTAGAACTATTTGCGCGTGGACAAAGAAAAGGTTGGGATCAGTGGGGCAATGAAGTTGAAGATTATTCTCCTTCATGGCCTACATATAATTACACTAGTCAAAGCCCAGAAAAACAATTAGCTATGCAAATCAAAGAAACTGTAAAGTAATTTACTCCCTTGACTCATTCTCCTCACTCGCATAGAATACCGCCCAATATGAATACAGCCCACTTCTACATGACCATGACTATGAATACCTCCCGGACTCCCGTGAGGAATTTACGCGTAGTGTTGGGTAGAAGTAACTGAAATAAAAGTACTCTCAAAACGCACAACGCCTCACGGAAACGTGGGGCGTTTTTGTTTACCTTAACTCATAGACCTGACATGTCTCATCCGCGCCGTTGCCTTCAATGATCATCGCGTGGACAAAGGCCATAGACAATCAGACTTTCGCGAAGACATGTCAGGTCTTAACTACATAAGGAGAAGATCATGCCTAAACAAACGCTTGTGATGAAATTCGGTGGTACGTCTGTGGGTTCAATCGACGCGCTGATGAAGGCGACTCAAATCGTACAGAATGCGCGGGATGAATATCCGCGAGTGGTGGTGATCACTTCGGCGATGTCTGGCGTGACGGACTTGTTATTAAAATGCGCAACGCTCGCTGCACAGGGGAAAACTGATTCGCTTTCGAGCGCAGAGTCCACACTGAGGGAAAAACACTTCTCTGCGGCGGAGGCACTCATCCTGGGCGATGCATTGTGCGAAACAAAAAGTGAAATTGATAAGCTGATCCTCTTGTTTATGGATTTGTGTAAAGCCATTGCTGTGCTGGGCGAAGCCAGTCCACGGGCGTTGGATGCTGTCGCATCTTTGGGAGAAAGGATGAGCCTTCGTTTGCTTGCAGCAGTGATCCATGATGGAAGTATCCGAGTTAGAGCGATTGAATCAACTGAATTCATTGTGACAGATACACATTTTCAAAACGCACACCCTGATTTCAAGGCGACGACTGAAAAAGTGCGCAGGGTTTTGAATCCGCTTTTGGATAAAGGCATCGTCCCCGTGACAACGGGATTCATTGGTGCAACGCCTGACGGTGTCATCACAACGCTGGGACGTGGTGGAAGTGATTACTCCGCCGCGATCATTGGTTCCGTACTACCCGCCGATGATGTCTGGATTTGGACAGATGTGGATGGCGTGATGACTACCGATCCGCGGATTGTGAAAGAGGCAAAGACATTGCCTGAGATCAGTTATGGAGAAATCGCTGAACTTGCCTATTACGGCGCAAAAGTTTTGCATCCGAAGACGATCCGTCCCATTGTGGAAGCAGGCATCGGACTGCGGATTTGTAACACGTTCAATCCATCTCATCCGGGCACACGTCTCACCGCGAACGGACATTCCAATGGAAAAGCTCACAAAGGCGAGCAGGTCATCAAGGCTGTGACCGCCATCCGCAAGCAAAAATTGGTGACCATTGAAGGGCGCGGGATGCTGGGAGTCCCCGGCGTGGCGGCGCGCGCGTTTGGCGCGGTGGCATCCACAGGCACCAGTGTTCCGCTTATTACGCAGGCATCCTCGGAACAGTCCATTTGTTTTGCGATCCCGTCTGAATCTGCGAATCAAGTTTTGGATGCTCTGCAAAGGAATTTCGCCATTGAGATTTCCGAACGTGATATTGACCGAGTCTGGGTAACGGAGGAAGTGGCGATCATCACCGCCGTTGGGTCAGGCACACGCAACACGCCCGGAGTCGCGGGCCAGATCTTTAGCAAGCTTGGGGATAACAATATCAACGTCCTCGCGATTGCACACGGTTCATCCGATGTTTCGATCAGCATGGTGGTCGAGACGAAGGATACAGAGTGCGCGGTGAGGGCGTTGCATGAGTTGATAGTGAATCAACCCCTGGTGGTTGAGTAGTTCCGAGCGATAGCGAAGAACGTATCGAAACCACCAATAAAATGTAAGTTTTTATTTCAAGTACACATGCAATTGGTGGTTTCGATACAGGCGAGAAAAGCATTCGCCCTACTCAACCACCGAGGGATAAATCAAAGGAGTTCTTATTATGAATCAAATCCCCGTAGCGGTGCTCGGCGCAACAGGTTCTGTCGGTCAGCGATTTATTTCATTGCTTGATAATCATCCGTGGTTCAAGGTGGTTGCCCTTGCCGCGTCGGATCGTTCGGTCGGACAAAAATATTCGGATGCCTGTCGTTGGGTGTTGAATGATCCCATGCCTGAATACGCTGGCGATATGATCGTCGTACCTGCCACGCCAGAATCAGTGCAGGCAAAGATCGTTTTCTCCGCATTGCATAATGAAATTGCAAAAGACCTTGAACCGCAATTCGCGCATGCGGGCGCGGCGGTTTGTTCCAATGCATCATCCCATCGACGTGGCGAAGATATTCCATTGCTTCTCCCCGAAGTCAATGCGGAGCATATTCAACTGGTGAAGATACAACGCCAGCAACGCGGATGGAGCGGATGCATTCTCACGAATCCAAATTGCACGAGCACGGGACTCACAGTTGCGCTCAAGGCACTTGATGACGCATTCGGTGTGAAGAAAGTTTTTGCAGTCTCGTTACAGGCGCTTTCAGGTGCTGGTTATCCTGGCGTTTCTTCGCTGGATATTATTGACAATGTGATTCCCAATATCAATGGTGAAGAAGAAAAAGTGGAATGGGAACCGCGCAAGATGCTAGGCAAATTAAATGACACCAAAATTGAATTAGCGGACATACAATTCAGCGCGCATACGAATCGAGTGGCTGTGATCGATGGGCATACGGTTTGTGTCAGCGTGGAGTTGGAAAATTCTGTTAAGCCTGAAGTTGCGATTCAAGCATTACGTGATTATGCTGCGCCGCTATCAGCGAGGGAACTACCATCGTCACCGCGACCAGTGATCAGCGTAAGAGATGAAGCGGATCGTCCTCAGCCAAGACTCGACCGATTAACAGGAAAAGGCATGACGACAGTGGTCGGCCGCTTAAGGCGTGATCCAATCCTTGATCTTAAATTTGTTGTGCTTTCACATAACACGATCCGCGGCGCGGCGGGCGGTTCGATCTATAATGCTGAGTTACTTGTCAACGAAAATCTTTTGTGATATAACCCGCCCAATTAAATATTCGCTCTTATCCAGAGAGACTGAGGGAACGGCCCTTTGAAGTCTCGGCAACCAGACAATAGTTATGGTGCCAAATCCGACAGTGAATGGCAATTGCCATTCAAACACTGGAAGATGAGAGGACGGTATCGTATGTACCTCTTCTTGTACTTTCAGAAGGGGTATTTTTTTACCCTCACCCTGGCCCTCTCCCAAAAAAGGGAGAGGGGACTCCCCTCCCCGCTTTGTGGGGGAAGGGCTGGGGATGAGGGAAAATCACTCTTCTGAAAAGCGGATAAACATTATTTCACCTTGTATCATTCTGAGCGACAGCGAAGAATCTCGAAGATTATCTAAGAGACCCTTCGCTTCTCTCAGGGTGACGCAACAAAAGATGAAACCATATTCAAGAGGAGATTCATATGTCTACAACAGAACGTAAATTTGGATTCAATACAAGGCAACTGCACGCGGGATATGATCCCGAAGGGACAACGGGAAGCCGCGCTGTGCCGATCTATCAGACGACAGCGTATGACCTGCAAAGCACGGATCGCGCTGCGCGTTTGTTTGCATTGCAGGAAGCGGGAAATATTTATACGCGGATTGGAAACCCAACCTCGAATGTGTTGGAAAAACGAATCAATGACCTTGAAGGTGGAGTCGGCGCGGTGGAGACCAGTTCAGGTCATGCTGCGCAGACGACGGCCATTCTCGCGATTTGTGAAGCGGGAGATCACATTGTTTCTTCTTCAACTTTATACGGTGGGACAGTCAGTCAATTCAAATATACATTTCCGCGATTGGGCATTCAAGTAACCATGGTCGATCCATCTGACCCTGATAACTTCCGCCGCGCAATCCAGCCTAATACGAAAATCCTTTATGGTGAGACCATCAGCAACCCATTCGCAAATGTCTTTCCGCTTGAAGAAGTAGCCAGGATCGCCGAGGAATATCACATCCCATTAATGATCGATAATACGGTTGCAACGCCATATCTTTGCCGTCCGTTTGAATGGGGTGCGCACATCATCACTCATTCCACATCGAAATATATCGGCGGGCATGGCACATCTCTTGGCGGCGTGATCGTGGACAGCGGAAAATTCAATTGGGCAAAGAGCAAGCGCCATAAAAACTTCAACACGCCCGATCCTTCATATCATGATGTTGTCTACGCCGAAGATTTTGGTCCGCTGGCATTTATTTCAAAAGCGCGCGCAGGAATTCTGCGTGATCTCGGAACCTGTCAATCACCATTCAATTCATGGATGTTCATTCAAGGCCTGGAGACTCTATCCCTGCGCATGGATCGTCACGTAAGTAATGCACAAGCGGTAGCTGAATATTTATCTGATCATCCAAAAGTGAGTTGGGTCACGTATTCGGGTCTGCCCAATCATCCTGACTATATACGTGCTCAAAAATATTTGCCCAAAGGCTCAAGCGCGGTGTTAGGTTTCGGCGTACAAGGCGGACGTGAGGCAGGCGCAAAGTTTATTGACAGCCTGAAGTTATTCAGTCACGTGGCAAATTTTGGCGATGCAAAGTCGCTTGCCATTCACCCTGCCAGCACAACCCATTCACAGCTCTCAGATGAAGAACAAAAAGCCGCGGGCGTCAGTCCCGATTTCATTCGTCTGTCCATTGGCCTCGAGGATATCGAAGATATTCTCTGGGATATTGATCAGGCGCTTGCATAAAATACTCCGTTGGTTGAGTAGGTGACGATGTACTTCCGTCGCCGTATCGAAACCAACAGTTTTCAAGAGCAATGTTGGAACAAGAATTGCTTTGCTGACTGGTGGTTTCGATACGCTCGCAAAAAACGCTCGCTACTCAACCACCGAGTATATGGAAAGAAAGCCATGCCCGTAAAAATTCCAACCACCCTCCCCGCCCGCGCGACACTTGAACGCGAGAATATTTTCATCATGGATGAAGAGCGCGCCGCGCATCAGGATATCCGTCCGCTGCGTGTTGCGATTCTCAACCTCATGCCAACCAAAGTCACAACCGAAACGCAGCTTCTGCGATTGCTTTCCAACTCCGCGCTGCAAGTGGAAGTCACATTGCTGCACACCGCCACATACGAATCAAAGAATACCGATGCGGATCATCTGCTGGAGCATTACGTTACCTTCAAGGAAATTGAAAAGGAAAAATTCGACGGTCTCATCATCACGGGCGCGCCTGTGGAGCAGATGCCTTTTGAAGAAGTCGAATATTGGGATGAGCTGACTCACATCCTGGATTGGGCTGAGACCAATGTCGAATCCAATTTTTATATTTGTTGGGGGGCGCAAGCCGCGCTGTATCACAAGTATCAAATCCAGAAATATGACCTTCCTAATAAGATGTTCGGAGTCTACGAGCACCGCATCCTCTCCTCGACCGAAAGCCTGCTGCGTGGATTCGACGACATTTTCCTCGCCCCACATTCCCGTCACACCGAGATCCGCCGCGCGGATGTTGAAAAAGTTGATGAGCTAAATATCCTCGCAGAGTCAGATGAAGCAGGTATCTACATAGTCGGCACCAAAGATGGCCGTCATCTCTTCATCACCGGTCACTCGGAATATGATCCGCTCACGCTCAAAGGTGAATATGACCGTGATGTGAGCAAGGGATTACCGATTCACGTACCGCAGAATTATTATCCCAATGATGACCCAACACAAACACCCAACGTCCGCTGGCGTGGGCATGCAAATCTGTTGTATTCAAATTGGCTGAATTACTACGTCTATCAGGTCACGCCGTACGATATAAATCAAATACCCTAAAAAGTTACAGGGCGGTGTAACACCACCCTGTAAACGATTGATGGTTATTTTCTATCAGGCTGATAGCGCATCAAAACAACTCCTGAAGGAAATGTTTTTGTCTCAACGAGTTTTAATCCCTGGTGAAAACCATCAGGAAAAACCTTCTTTCCACTGCCAAGCAAGAGTGGAAAAACAAGCAGATGGTATTCATCCACCAGATTATTCTGTGCCAACGTATGCACCAACACACTGCTGCCATCCACATAAATATCTTTACCAGGCTGTTCCTTCAGCTTGCGTACTTCGTCTACTACGTTCTGGCTGATGAGGGTAGAGTTTCGCCACGCTTTTGCTGATTTCAGTGTGGTCGAGACCACAACCTTGCGCATGTTGTTCATGATGTCGCCAAATGGGTCGCCTGCGGGCATCGGTTCAAATGCCTCGCCATGGGTCTGCCATGTTTTGCGTCCCAACAGAAAGGTATCGCAATGGCTTACCTCCTGCATGAAGTTCGCGCCAATGTCGTCATGCCAGTAAGGCCCTGTCCAACCGCCATGCTTGAATCCACCATCCATGTCTTCATCCACACCGCCCGGCGCTTGCATGACACCATCCAGCGTAACAAATTCAGAAACAACTAGTTTTCTCATTTTAATTCTCCTGTAGTTGATTACTTCTTTTTTCCACCAGACATATTCAGGGCAGCGGCGTTGCGAACCAGTTCCTTCAAGGCAGCTTCATCAATCTTGTCATTCTCACTAAAATCAATGGCACGCGTGGCCTTTGCATCCAGGCCCGCATTGAAGAGTCCTTTTGGGTCATTCAATGAAGCACCTTTGAAAAAGTTGAGCTTCACATGATCCTTGAAGACGCCGCCAGCAACGACATTCCCTTTGTAAGACCAGACTGGGGTATCCCATTTCCATTCCTCGGCGAGTTCAGGAGCGGCATCCAGAATTAGTTTGCGCAAGCGAGTGAGCAATTTGCCGCGCCAGTCGGTGAGTTCTTTAATGTATTTATCGATGCGCTCAGAGGCTGCCATATCATCTTTTGCATCCATTTTTTTCATGACTTCTCCTTTTATTTTTTCTGCAACCTGATCAAATCCTTCAACGCTTTTTCCAGAGTTGCCTTTTTGGCTTTTATATCTTTCATGTTTGAAAAATAAGCCATCCTTCTGTGGTCGTAATCCCTTTCCAATAATTTGCTCTTTACTTTCGATATCATGGGGTTATGAAACACAAGATGAATGCGATTCTTTTCCCACAGGTTAAAGGTAACCAGGTATTCCCTCTTGTAGCTGAAAGATGGTGCGTTCCACTTGATCTCTTCGACGATGTTTTTGTCCACACCTTTGATAATGCTCCGCATCGCTTCAACCTCCGCCTTGAGCGGGTGACTGAGATTCTCGAGGAATTCATCCACCTTATCAGTGCGGCTCACAGGCGAAGCCTTCTTCTTTTTAGGCACGTCATTTGCCGCCTCCGCTTTAAACGATAATCCCTTTTCTTTGAGTGCCTCGCGAAGTTTTCCAAGTGCATTCGGGCCCATACCATGTAATTGACCCAGTTCTGCTTCGGTAACTTTGGTCAACTGCTTGAGGTGAGAATAGCCAGCCGTTTCCAATGCTCGCATGGCCGGGGCACTAATTTTGGGAAACGGACTGGTCTCCTGATTTTTACCTTTCATGATCGCTCCTTTTCAGGACGGTTCCATTTCCAGCACGCTACTACTTGCTTCTGACATATAACGATTCGAGAGCAAGCGATAGTATTTTGTATTCATCGCAATCAAGGTAATAATGAGCCCAATGATGCCTGTCAATGTGAATACGAGAGCAATACCGCGGTCTGCTCCGGTGCCAAACCAGCCGCCGATCAAGTCGACTCCTGCTCCGGTGGTCATGAACGGGATGAAGAAAAGCTCGGTAATAGGACCAATCATAAAGGTCGTCAGAGGCGAAGCGGACATCTCCACACTTTGAGCGAATCCGAAGACCCGTCCCTGCCTTTCCAGCGGAACGACTTTTTGAACGATGGTATGCTCCGCCGCTTCAATGAACGGAACCACGCTGATATAAATGAACATGCCGACGCAAAGAAGCACAATAGACGGCTGGATCGTAAATACACTGGAGATGACCCAGATGCAAATATTGGCGGCAAACATCGCGAATAAGGGATTTTTACCGAGACCCCATTTCGCAATAAAGAGTCCGCCGACGATAAATCCGCAGCTGAGGATCGCCCAAAGCACGCCCCATACCTGAACCGAAACCAGCGACAATCCATAGGCATCCATCAAACCCATAAAAACGCCGCCTAAAAAGTTGTTGAAGGTGGTGAAGAAGATCAGCGCGATCATACCGGGGATGGCGAGGACAACTGCGAATGTACCGCGTAAATCCACTTTGGCAGGTTTTCCATCCAGATGAACGATTTCATTCTCTGGAATTTTCATGGCCGAGAGGTGTGCAATCGAAAGGGCCATCACCACCATGGCGAGGATCAATACCAGATACATACCCGAATGACCGACGAGGAATCCGCTGATGGCGGAAGTAATGAGGAAGATGACGCCTGTGGTCGTGCCAACCAGGCCATTCGCTTTATCCCGCGAATCTTCCGGGATGAGGATAGTGACCAGTGTTGGGAGTGCGATGCCGCGGATGTTGCCCATGATTACTCCGAGCAGAAGAAGCGGCACGAAAATCCAAAGTGTAGGGTTGGTGGGATTCTTCCAGGTCTCGGCTGGGGCGGTCAAGTAGACCACAAATCCGATCGAGTAAATGATCAACGAGACAAAGCCTGAAAGGATCATGATGTTCTTTTTCTTGTTATGGTCGACTAGGCTCCCAAACCAGATGCCTGAAATTGCAACAGCTACCAGATATGTCCCCGAAACGATGGAAGTTGCCGTCACCGAATGTGTTTCAAGAAATATAAAAAATATCAACGCAAACCAGACGGTCATATTGGTGACGTTGGCAAGCAGGGTATTGCCGAGAATTTGATAAAAAGTTTTCATGTATCATCCTTTGAAATTACTTTTCTCATCGAGTCTCCAACTTACGGGTTGGTATTGAGTCCATTAAGTACGCAGGTATTCACTCGTGATGGAATGCTTGGCAGTCAGGAGCTGCTTTGGCGTACCCTCAAACATAATTTTCCCGCCCTTACTGCCGCCTTCGGGACCCATGTCAATGATCCAGTCGGCGTTCTTGATGACGTGCAAATTATGTTCGATGACAACGACCGTGTTGCCCGTGTCCACGAGGCGGTTGATGACTTGCATGAGGTGACCGATATCCGACATGTGCAAGCCAGTGGTCGGCTCATCCATGATGTAGATGCTCCCCTGCTTGTGCAGTTCACTGGCGAGTTTGATGCGTTGACATTCGCCGCCAGATAATGTGCTCAGCGGTTGCCCCAGACTCAGATAGTCCAGGCCCACATCGCTCATGGCTTGCAGTTTTCGCAGGACTTCCTTGAGCTCGAAATATTCGAGCGCCTGTTCCACGTTCATCGCCAGCACATCGCTGATGGATTTGCCGTTAAGTTTGTACGCCAGCACTTCGTCTTTGAAGCGTTTGCCGCCGCAGACCTCACAAGGTGATTTCACACTATCGAAAAATGATAACTCGGTGAAGACCACGCCCAATCCCTGACAGTTTTCGCACGCACCCTTCGAGTTGAAACTGAACAGCGAAGCCTGCACTTTGTTCGCCGAAGCAAACGCTTTGCGGACATCGTCCAGAATGCCTGTGTACGTGGCGGGATTGGAACGACTGTTGACTCCCACCGCAGATTGATCGATCACGATCGCATCGGGATGTTGGTGTTGGAAGACCTCATTGATAAGCGAACTCTTGCCAGAGCCCGCCACGCCAGTGACCACAGTCAACACGCCTGTTGGAATATTCACGCTGACGTTTTGCAGGTTGTTGACCTTGGCATTCTTGATCGGCAACTTGCCCGTCGGCGTGCGAAATGAATCTTTTATCGGGATGGATTGCTGCATGTGTTTGCCCGTGATCGTGTTCGCCTTGAGCAAATTTGTATAACTACCTTCGTAGACGATCTCGCCTCCCTGCGGACCTGCATGCGGACCCACATCCACGATATGGTCTGCCACTTTGATCACATCGGGGTCATGTTCCACGACGATGACCGTGTTGCCCTTGTCGCGCAGTTTCTGCAACAACTCGTTCATGCGATGTACGTCACGTGGATGTAAACCCACGCTCGGCTCATCGAAGATATAGATTACATCGCTCAGGCTGCTGCCGAGGTGTTTAACGACTTTTACGCGTTGCGACTCTCCGCCTGATAAAGTGTCCGTCTCACGACTAAGGCTGAGGTATTCCAAGCCAATATCCACGAGGTTCTGTAACCGTTCGAGAAGCGCTTTGACGATTGGCTCGGCGGCGGGCACTTTGATCTTTTTCACGGCTTCGATCAATTCAGGGATCTCCATGCTCGTCAGGTCGGCAATGTTGTACCCGTTGATCTTGCATTTCAAGATGGTTTTATTCAACCGCGTGCCATTGCATTCGGAACACGGGCCCATCGTCATGTAGGGTTCAATCGACTTCTGGGTTCGTTCAGATTTGGTTTTTAGATCTTGCTTGATGTACTTGTTGGTAAAGCGATTGATGATACCTTCGTAGGTCATGTTGAAGTCTTTCGCACCCACCTTGGTCTTGACCTTGATCGGTTCGCTGTATAACAAGTCGTGCAGTTCTTTCTGAGAATATTTGGATATTTTCTTGTCGGGGTCGAACAAACCCGTATTAATTAAATTACTCCAGTACCAGCTATCTACAGCATATTCATGAAATAGGATCGCGCCTTCATTCAAGGATTTTGATTTGTCCAGGAACTTATCCATGTCCACGTCCAGTTTGCGACCGAGTCCGTTGCAGTTCGGGCACATCCCTTGAGGGTCGTTGAAACCGAATACGTTGGTAGGTCCCACGTGGGGCTGTCCGATGCGCGAAAACATCATGCGCAGGATCGTGTTGATGTCGGTGATCGTCCCAACGGTCGAGTGTGAACCGCCGCCCATCCGCTTCTGATCAACCACGATGGACATGCTCAGGTTCTCGATGGAATCTGCCTCAGGCTGGGAATACTTCGGCAGAAAGTTCCGCACGAACATGCTGAAGTTTTCGTTGAGCAGGCGCTGTGATTCGGTGGCGATCGTATCGAACACAATGGACGATTTGCCCGAACCTGACACCCCGGTAAAGATGGTGATCTTACGCTTGGGGATGCGCAATGACACATTTTTGAGATTGTTTTCGCGCGCGTTGCGTATTTCAATATATTCCTGGGGCATGATTCCTCTAAGGTTTGATGTTTTGATTCATGTGAAACAGGTTCGTCGGGTCATATTGCGCCTTGATCTTGCGCAGCCGTTCCCACGTGGCATCTGGATACGCAGTGCGGACTTGCGCCTCGTCCACATCCGCAAGGAAGTTCACATATGCTCCTTTATCGCTTTGTTGAATTGTCTTTGCAAATTCAGTCACCCAGGCTTCATGAGTAGCTTTTTCATCAGGGTTTCCATACAGCCCGGCAAGGTTCACCATGATCTTTGATTTGCGATGCGCAAAGGCTGTCCCATCTTCGGGGATGCGCGCCATAGCCCCGCCCAAAACACGCAACTGCGTCACAGACATCATCGCCGTTGAAGATTTTAGATGCTCAAGGATCGTCTCGGCAACAGCACGATCAACGTAGTCGATGAACATCGTACGACCTGCCGCAACAGGATGATAATCTCCGCTTTCTTCCGGCGGATACATTTCCGTGTAGCTCATGGGGCGTAACATATCGGCGAGAGGCGTTGCTAATGCACGGAATGGCGCAAAGGCTCGTTCGCCGTTCGCCACATCGCCGGCGTAGACCATCATTGCGAGGATGATCAATTTGCCGTGATGCTCCTCCGCCAAAAACGGCATCGGCGGCGCGGGCATGACGTTCGCAATGGTCGAAAGCTCCTCGGAGGCAGATTCAGCCTCGGCGATGAAGGAAGCGATCACGTCTGCTGTGGCTGGCAGAAATAACATTCCGCCGTACACTTTATCCACTTCATGCAATTGAAATTGGAAACGTGTTGCAACCCCGAAATTGCCGCCGCCGCCGCGAATCGCCCAAAATAAATCTGAATGATTCTTTTCATCTACATTTAAAATTTGACCATCTGCCGTCACAATTTCGGCGGCTAATAAACTATCAATCGTCAGCCCATGCTTGCGGACAAGGTAGCCAACACCGCCGCCCAATGTAATACCGCCAAGCCCAACCGTACCGGTGTCACCGAAACCAACGGCGAGTCCGTGAGCAGCTGTAGCGGTTGTGAATTCGCCGGCAGTCAGACCTGTTTCAGCCCATGCAGTTCGCGACTCAAGATCAATTTGCAGATCCTTCATTTTGGAAAGATCCAACACGATGCCGCCTTCGGTGATGCTGTGACCAGCACCGCTATGGCCACCACTGCGAACAGCGAGTTCGAGTCCATGCTCGCGCGCCAATGCAATCACCTGTGCCACTTCGGCAGCATTCTTCACTTTGATGATCGCCGCCGGATGACGATCAACGCCGCCATAAAAAACTGTGCGTGCCTTGTCATACTCAGCGTCGCCTGGCATGATCACCTGGCCCTTGAAGCTGGTACGGAGTTTGGGAATTGAAAGGGTAGTGGGTTTGGTCTTTCTCGATGTTAGCTGATTCTTGATCGTCATGATATTTCTCCAAATTTAATTAGGGGTTTCTTCTAAAACATTCCATATTGGTTTGGTGATTTCTCTAGCAGCGGTTGCCCAAGGTCCCAAAGTTCTACGATGCGGTCATTCTCAAAGCGGAAGATGTGAACAACAGCCGCGCCGAGGTCGCCGGGTTTCTGCTGCACATGGGAATGGGCAACCACGAGATCACTCTCGGCAAGCACACGTTTCACCTCAAAAACCTTGTTTGGGTTTTGGCGCGCATTCTCCTCCATGCCCGCCATAAGAGACTGCGCCGATCCCTCGAAAAATGGGTTGTGATGCCTGAACCCTTCACCAACGAACTTTGAATAAGCCTCACGAATATTCCCACTGGAGGCCAACTTGAGAAAAGAGATGGCAATGTCTTTGTTGCTTTCTTTCATAGGCTTTCCTCTTCACCAATAAAATTTTACCTATTTTAGAACAAATATTCTATTTTGTAAATATAGAAAAACGAACTACTTTATGCGAGTCATCACCACGTCATATGAGTTTTCAGGACTTTCCTTCTCACCCTCTTTGAGCATCCAGAGACCTTATTCTTTAGGTTCTTTCAATTATGCACATGAATTTTTGGAAGGTCAACAATTCTGATAATTTTCTTATGATTACTTTAGATTGGGCTAATCTACTATCACTAATTTTTAGCATTGATCATTTACTGGAGTGCTTTCTTCATGCTCAAATAATGCTCACGCTGTTTTTTATCAAAGTGTTCGATTGCATAGCGCAAAGCAGTGCGCGGCATAGTGGCGGCATGTTTATCTAAAAAGCTTAACAGTCTCTGGCGATCTTTATCCCCGGCATATCGCAGCGCCCATCCGGTTGCTTTATGGATTAGGTCCTGATCGTCTTTGAGTAAAATTTCCGCAAGTTCGAATGCATCGTCTACATCGCCTTTTCCAATGAAATATAGTGTGGAAACAATCGCAGTTCGTCTTTCTGCCATCATTTTAGAACGTGCCAGTTTATATAAAACCCTACGCGGTTTATCAAATAGATAACTACCGACGACATAAATTGCACTGCGGTCTACTAAATCCCAAGTATTGATTCTATCGTGCCGTTTGATATAAAGATCGAACAATTCTTTTCTTCTTTCGTCCGATGTTTTCTTGCTGCGAGCTTGAAAATCCATAATGCTGACTGCGCCAACTCGTACTTCATGGATTGGGTTATCGAGTAATTTTTCAACTTCATTCAAAGGCATGTCCATGAATTCTTTGGCGAGCGCAAAAATTTGCCCCATCTTCACGCCGATAATTGCATCTGACTTATCTGATGCAAGATGGGCATGAGCTTTTGCCGCTTGTTTTGAACTAAGCGCTCTGAGCCTTTCCATAAATTGCTTTGCGTTCATCGGGTTACCCTTTTTCCATCAACGATAGCAGTTTCGTCGTCGTGTTCCAGTTGCGTATGGTCATATTTTGATAAACAGGAAGCGAGATGATTCGAGTCAGGCGGCTTTGAGTAGCTTTGCTGATGAGGCGGGAAAAGTAAAGCACGTCTTTTCCTGTATAAGCGTTATCGACGCCTTCTTTTGTGCTCACGCTTTTCATCGCTTCTTTCGCGGTCAATGGCTCTTTCAAGAAAATAACATCGTATCTGAATTTGTCGGGGTCTTTGCCAAATCCGCGCGGCGCTTCCTCCGCCGCTCGTTTAAGTTGCTTGTATGTGATGACCACCAGGCGCGACTCGTATTCAAATAGTTTAGAAAGTACTGTCTCGATTTTCTTCGTCAGTTGGGTTTTATCCTTTTCAGCGGATTTGAAAAGTACATTGCCGCTTTGGATGTAGGTTAAGACATCGGAAAATCCCATACTTTCAAAACATGTTTTCAAATCCGTCATTTTGATAATATTATTCCCGCCAACATTGATACCGCGTAATAATGCAAGATAATAAGTTTCTGTCATATACAACCTTCTGCTTGTTTTGCATCCAATCACATTATGAAATCAGGGCGACCCGTCAATAATTGCGAAATGCTTTGTGATGACGGGCCGCTCCTGTCCAAGTTTTTTTACTCCTGATTATATGCCTGCTGCAAATCTGCAATGATGATCTTGTGCATCTTGAGCATGGCGTTGATAACTCGTTTTGACTTGACAGGATCCGGGTCGCTCATCAACTCGCCCATCTGCCTTGGGATGATCTGCCACGATAAACCGAATTTATCCTTGCACCAACCGCATTGCTCAGATTCGGGAACGGCGGACAGTTTATTCCAGAAGTAATCCACCTCTTTCTGATCTTCACATTCGACGTAGAAGGAAGTTGCCTCAGTGAAGTTGAAGATCGGGCCACCGTCGAGTGCCATGAAGCGTTGACCTGCCAGCTCGAAAATACCGGTGATGACCTTGCCCTCCAACGCGTCTGCACCGGGCGCATCCATGCCTTTTTCGTAACGAGTGATGCTAACGATCTTTGACCCTTCTTTTTTGTACGGCGAGCCGTTGAACGTGTCAACGTAGAAGTTCATCGCCTCCTCTGCCTGCGTATCGAACCATAAAAACGGGATGATCTTTTTCATTTTATTTCTCCTTTTATTTATTTCACAACTCGAAATCCGAGATGCGTCACGTGCGGAGTCTGTAGGTTTTGTATACATTCCAGATTAATCGGGCCGGTACGTAGACGGTCAAATAAACTTACACCATCACCGATCAGGATCGGTGCGACATCAACGTGGATTTCGTCCACGAGCCCGGCCTTGAGAGCCTGCTGCAAGATGCTGGGCGTACAGATGACGACATCCTTATTTCCCGCAGCCTTCTTCGCCTGACGGATCGCGCTTTCTACTCCATCAGTGACAAAGATGAACGGTGAGCCTTCCTTGACCCATTCCTGCGGTGGGTTGTGTGTGACAATGAAAGCGGGTGAGCCAGGTGGATGACCGCCCCAGGCATGTGCAATGTCGAAGGTTCTGCGTCCCCACACGCCTGCTCCATAGTGGCTAATGGCCTCTTTGAGAAGCTCGGCACTCTGCTTTGAAACTTTGAGTGGCGGCACTCCTTCAGACATCAAGACCTCAGTATCACCATTAAAATACCAGTTGAAGAGTCCGTCGCCGCCATCGCCCAGACCATTTTCAGGGCCATCATTCGGGCCAGCCACAAAGCCATCCAGCGACATGGTCATATTGAAAGTAACTTTTCCCATGTTATTCTCCTTTACTATATTTTCGCAAGAATCTCATCGAGGCGTTCATAGCCTTCATTAACGCCTTTTTCCATTCCAGATTGGACCATGCCGTCTCGATCAGAAACAGATTGAAAGACGGATTGAATCGTGATCTTGGTCCTATCGCCGGGCAGAGATTCGAGTCTCATCACGTCGAGGGTGACGTGTCCGCGTTCGGGGAGTCCTTCAAATTCAAAGGTTTGGATCATCAGATCCTCAGACATTTCATGGAACACACCATGAAAACCAAATTCATTTCCATCCTTATCCTTGTGGATATAACGATACCTGCCACCGCTAACAGGTTCAAATGTTTCAAGGATCATTTCGTATCCACGCGGCCCAAGCCATTGCACATAAAGTTTTGGGTCTACGTGCGCTTTGAATACAAGTTCACGCGGCGCATCGAATTCGCGTGTGATAAAAAGATCTTGTTTACCTGGCTCGGCTTTGATGGTTGTTTTATTTTTTGATGGCATGTCTTTTCTCCTTTTTCATAGTTGATAAAACTTCATCCAAACGGTCAAACCGTTGTTCCCATAATTGACGATAATGCTCGACCCAATCAGAGACCTCGTTCAGTTTGTCGAAACGCGCTTCGCAATATCGCTCACGCCCCTGCGGAATGATGACCACGAGTCCGCATTCCTTCAATATCCTGATATGGCGTGAAACGGCAGGGCGGCTGATACGAAAATTTTCAGCAACACCGTTCAGCGTGAGCCTCTGTTGTGCCAGTAACGCTAAAATCGCGCGGCGGTTTGGGTCTGCAATTGCTTGAAAAACGTCTCTTCTCATGTTCACCTATGTGTAACTGTTCGGTTACTTATTACATTGGATTTTAGAACACATATTCTTTTTTGTCAAGATAAAAAAGGGTTGAATTATCAGTTTTATGATACCCCCTACAGCATCTTATTATTTAAATCTAGGATAAGAACCCAGCACCCGTAGCATCATTGCATATTCCCCCAAATGATCGAGCGCGCGTTTTACAGCATCATCATGCTCTGCGCCAATGAAATCGATATAAAACAAATACTCCCATGGGCTCCCCTGCAATGGACATGATTCAATTTTTGTAAGATCAATATCACGCAATGCAAAGACGCTTAACGCCTTGAACAATGCACCTGGCTGATTTTTCAATGTGAACACGATGGATGTCTTCGCTTCTTCCTTCGGGACAGTTGATTCTCGTCCGATAGCGAGAAAACGCGTATAGTTTTCTGCGTTATCTTCGATCCCCTCTTCCAGAATTTGCATTTCATATAACTCAGCGGCACGGCGCGATGCGATTGCAGCCACATCACGCGCACCTGATTCTTTCAACATCTTTACACTGCCCGCCGTATCGTAGGCTTGCTCCGCTTTGATTCCTTGTTTGCGCAAATACCCCGCACATTGTCCTAACGCCTGCGGATGACTGATCGCTTTTTTGATATCTTCCTTCTTAACTCCAGGCATCGCAATCAAACAATGCTGAACACGTAGAAAGTATTCCCCCACAATATGCAAGTTATGATGAAGAAGCAGATCGTAGTTCTGGTGAATGCTTCCAGCCAATGAATTCTCAATGGGTATTAAAGCCGCATCACATTGATTTGATACGACAGCATCAAACACCGCATCGAAAGATTTGCAAGGAAGAGTTTCAACTTGCCCAAAATAATCGAAAACAGCTTGCTCACTGTACGCGCCAGGTTCACCTTGGAATGCGACTTTCATTTCAGCTCCTCATTCTGCTCGAACGTCAATAGTCAGAAGTCGTTCGACCTTCGACTTTTGACTATTGTCTTTCCGCCCACTCCACGATCTTCCGAAAGCCTGCTTCCACATCTTCGTCTGAGGCTGCAATCGTCATGCGGATAAAACCATCGCCTTGCTCGCCAAAGGCCGAACCAGGGACAAGCCCTACGCCTGCTTCATCCAGGATCCGCTCGCACATTTCCACAGATGACATTTTCAAAGAGCGAAGATCAAGAAAGAAATAAAACGCGCCTTGCGGTGGAATCACTTTTACTTTGTCGCTTTCCAATTCGTGTGACAGGCGCAAGACCGACTCGCGGCGACGAGCATATGCGGCGCGCATGTTCGCAGTGACTTCCTGGATTGCGGGGTCGGTCAACGCGAAGGCGGCGGCTTTTTGAATGAAGGGAGCCACGCATGTGATCGAGTTTTGTCCCGCTTTCAACGCATTTTCAATGATCTGTACGGGTGCAGCTAGGAAGCCAACCCGCCAGCCTGTCATGGCATAGGATTTGGACAGGCTGTTTACAAGGATAGTTCTTTCCTTCGCGCCTTCAATTACCGCTGCGGATGTTGGTCTCTCTTCATAATATAGGCTTCCATAAACTTCGTCGCTGACGATCCATAGATTGTGTTTCGCGGCAAAGTCTTGAAGTTTCTGCAAATATTCGCGTGTAGGATATGCGCCCGTTGGGTTGGATGGATAGTTCAACACGATGACACGGGTTTTGGGAGTCAACGCTTGCAGCCATGAATCAAAATGAGGGATGAATCCATTGTCGGCGGGGGCAGGGATGCGGATCACATTTCCGCGCAGCATGATAGCCATATTGGAATGAGTCGCCCAGGATGGATCGGGAATCAAAACGTCATCGCCCGGGGTGAGGATGGATTGCATGGCAAGATAATAGGCGTGGATTCCGCCATGTGTGATCAGGATTTCGGTAGCGGGGTCATAGGCAACACCTTCGTTGCGAGTCAGCTTTTTTGCAACAGCAGTTCTCAGGTCAAGGTAGCCACGAGAGGGGCCGTAATGGGTCAGACCATTTTGCATAGCCTTGAGTGCCACATCTATAACAGCGGGCGGAGTCGCAAAATCTGGGTCACCGACTTGCAAACCGATGATGTTGTGTCCGTTGGCTTTGAGGGCAAGGATACGATCTGCCATTGCAACAGTGGCAGATTGACGAATGAGATCAAATTGAGGGTTGAGGCTTTGCATGGGGACTGTCCAGTTCAAGAGGAGATTGCTTCGTCGGGCTAAAGCCCTCCTCGCAATGACATGAGAATGGGCGTGAGTGTATCAAAAAAATAAAAATCCCGTCAACCAATTTGACGGGATCGATCATGTATTGATCAAAATCTCATTCAACAAATGGCTGAGAAGATTCGGGTTCGCTGCTTTTATTGACAGGCAAAAGAAAAGTGAATTTACTTCCGAGGCCTTCGGTGCTTTCCGCCCAGATGCGGCCACCGTGCATTTCGATCATCACCTTTGCAACGGAAAGCCCAAGCCCCATGCCGCCATGCCTACGGGTAAGATGGGATTCGACTTGATAGAAACGGTCAAAGATGCGCGGCAAATCTGTGGAAGGGATACCCAAGCCGTTATCCTGCACAGATACTTCCACATATTCGGGCTGCTGCCTGCCGTGAATGGTGACCTGCCCGCTTTCATTCGTAAAGGTAAGCGCGTTCTTTAACAGATTGCTTAATACAATTGCTATTTTCCCACCATCGATATTGACCCATAGATCATGCCCGTGTTCGATCTCGGTCTTGAGGGCAATGCGTTTCTTTTTCGCCATGTCACGGAATGAGGCAGAGACATCGTCGATGATCCGCGCGACAGAAACCCTATTCGAACGCACGAGTGAGCCACCTGTTTCATAATTATCGACACGGGTCAGGCTCTCAATAATTTCCTTCAAGCGTGAGGCATTGCGGATGATGGTATCCACCTGCTCCTGATGTTCACTGCCGATCAATTCCTTTAAGAACGTAGCGTGACCCAGGATCAAGCCAAGCGGTGTGCGAAGTTCATGGGAAGTGATGGCAATAAATTCATTCTTCAATCGGTCAAGGTCGCGGGCTTCATCCTGTGAAGATTGTCCTTTTTTCTCAAGGAAATCATTTTGCAGGGCGGTCGAGGCGAGCGATGCCAGGGTCTCAAGAATGAGGATATCCTGTTCGCCATAATTTTCCTTTTTATTAAAAACTTCAAATGCACCAACGGGTCTGCCATGCAATACCAGCGGCACAGCCAGGATCGAACGAGTGGTAAAGCCCGCAATATCATCTATTTTTTTGTAATGACGATCATCGTTTGTCACATCATCGATTGCGAGTGGCTTCATATTAAGAAAGACCCAGCCCGCGGCACTGCCATTTAATGGGACTTTGGCAGACGTGATCGCAGCCCGATGGAACCACGGGACGAATTTAAAAGAAAATTCCTGCGAGGCTTCATCATATTCAAGCAGGGATGCGCTATCGCTCTCGGTTAATTCTGTTGCGGCGGAGAGAATGGATTGCAGATAAGTCTCAAGGTTTTCCATTGCACTGAGACCACGAGTTATTTCAAATAGACGGGAAAGAATTTTTGCTTGATCGACGGTCATATTTCACAGTATCGCATAATTTACTAAACTACGGTTTTGTATTTACTCGCAATTCCAATGATATGTTTTCTTATTTATTGGACCAGCGATAATTGCCACAGTAAGATTATACTTCACGGGTATATCTGAATTTGGAGCTAATAAAGATACAAGGAAATTGCAATCAAACATCAAGGAGAATAGTTTATGGCAGGTAAAAAAGTACGTGTCGCCATCATTGGCGTGGGGAATTGCGCTTCATCTCTCGTGCAGGGCGTTCAATTCTACAAGAATGCAAAAAAGGATGAAACCATCCCTGGAATTATGCACACCCAACTCGGTGATTATCATGTGCGCGATATTGAGTTCACCATCGCCATCGACGTGAACGCCACCAAGGTCGGCAAGGATCTCTCCGAAGCCATCTTCGCCGAACCCAATAATACCTATAAATTTGCGGATGTGCCCAACCTCAACGTGCCCGTTGTGCGCGGTATGACCCATGACGGGCTTGGCAAATATCTGAGTGAGATCATAACAAAAGCGCCGGGTTCCACCGCCAATATCGTCAAGCTGTTGCGCGATACCAAGACCGATGTAGTCATCAACTTTCTGCCAGTCGGTTCAGAGATGGCAACCAAATGGTATGTGGAACAGATACTCGAAGCGGGCTGCGCATTTGTCAACGGCATTCCCGTTTTCATTGCATCCTCTGAGTATTGGGGCAAACGCTTTGCAGACGCTGGCCTGCCCATTCTTGGAGACGACATCAAAAGTCAGGTCGGGGCGACGATTGTTCATCGTGTCCTCACTAGCTTGTTCGTAGATCGAGGCGTCAAGATCGACCGCACTTATCAACTCAACTTCGGCGGCAATACTGACTTCCTGAACATGCTTGAACGCGAACGTCTCGAAAGCAAAAAGATTTCCAAGACCAATGCCGTCACCAGTATGGTTCCATACGATATGGGCAAGGATAACGTCCACGTTGGCCCCAGCGACCATGTCCCCTGGCTGACGGACCGCAAGTGGTGTTACATCCGCATGGAGGGCACGACCTTTGGCAATGTGCCTTTGAATCTGGAACTCAAGCTTGAAGTATGGGACAGCCCCAATTCGGCGGGGGTCATGATCGATGCCGTGCGCTGCGCCAAGATCGCGCTTGACCGCGAACTTGCAGGCCCCATCGTTGGCCCGTCATCTTATTTTTTCAAGACACCTCCCAAACAATTCAAGGATGAGATCGCCCACCAAAAAGTGGAAGACTATATTTCGGGCAAGTCGGACGAGTGAGACAGAGATTGATGAATTAGAGATTAGTGGGACGTTTGCGAAATGCGGACGTCCTATTTTTTTCAGGTAGAATTCAACGCATGAAAATTTCTTACGGATCACGCTTCATACTTACCCTCAGCCTGCTTGCCCTGCTATTGGCCTCCTGCCAACCCGCGCCTGCCACCTCCGACCCAACCATCATACAGACATCTGCATTTGAAACTGCATTCGCGCAGATCAACATGCCCAGCGATACTCCTGCGCCAACAGAAACTCCGCTTCCAACTGCAATCATTCCGCGCACACCGCCAGCATTACCAGCCGCTTATCAAACATCCATATTGAAATCACACGATATTCCGCGCACATATGTGGGGGATACCTGCCAGTATCTGCAAAACAAATGGAACTCAAACAACGCCGCCCCGGGGACAGTAGTAATGGTCATTATGTTCCATGGGGTCAACAAAGGTGAAGCCACTGGAAATGATATTACCGTCAACCAACATAAGAGGCTGATGGATGATCTGTTTCTAGCTGGCTTTCAAGCCATCAACATGCAGCAAATGGCTGACTTCATGTATAACAACGCAAAGATTCCGCCACGCTCTGTACTTTTGATCGTGGATGACCGCCACTTTGCCGAATATTTCAACGACCACTTCCGCCCATATTATGATCAATGGGGCTGGCCGGTGATCAATGCATATATCGGTGTGGATGAACGCGTTGACCTGTGGGCCGAAAACGCTGCACTCTCTGCCGAAGGCTGGGTGGATTATCAATCACATGGCTACCTGCATAACACTCCCATTGGCGAAGGCTCTTCAGATGAATTTATCAACAGCGAAATGGGCGGGGCGATCACATCCATTCAAAAATATATGAACAAAACCCCAATCGCCTACATCTGGCCCGGTGGAGGGTTCTCGCGCCGTGCTGTTGAAATCGGCCCGCAACTGGGGTACAAACTCGGCTTCACGGTCAACCCGCGTGGACCTGTCATGTACAACTGGGTTCCACAAGCGGATACAGTCAACGATTCGAATCCATATGCTGTTCCCGAAACTCCAGCAGGAAACCCACTGATGACCCTGCCCCGCTACTGGAGCCCGGATGCCCGCGATAATATTGACTCAGTCCGCGCTATCGGTGATGAAGCCACACAATATGCAGAACAAAATAAAGCCACCGAGCTGGAATATTATGATATTGTCTGCGCGCCCACCTACGGGCCGATCCCATAAAATTCCTTCACGAATACAAAATGCACGATGACAATCGTATTGTTATCGTGCATTTTCATTGATTGAAATTCGTTTACAATGTAGTCACCCATGAACAAGCAGACAGACAACATAAAACACATCCTTTACCGATTCACGCTCATCCTACTAATCTTAATAATCCTGGTTTCCTGCGAGCCATTCTCCTCGAATTCCATCCAACAAGAAAAACCATTACAAACAGAGGCAACGCTCGCGGAAATGCCCAAAACCGCAAGTGTCACATTGCCGGCACTGCCTGCGACATTTCAAACTACTTTATTAAATCCGCTGGATACACCGCGCACCTACGTGGACGAGACTTGCAGGTATTTAAGAAACAAATGGAATCCCTTGAATGCCGAACCCGGCACAGTGGTGATGATCATCATGTTCGGGAAAATACAATCTGGCCCAGCCACCGAACCCAATAGTATTAACGTAAAGGACTATATGAGAATCATGGAACAGCTCAAAGCCCAGGGCTTTGAAGCCATTAACATGAAACAATTCCTTTTCTTCATAGAAAGAAATATCATCATCCCTCCGCGATCTGTGCTCATCATGCAGGATGGAAACCAGGAAGAAGATTACTTTTACAAGTATTTCCGCGATTACTGGGCAAACTGGGGCTGGCCTGTTGTGAACGGCTGGCAGAGCAACTCCGAAACTTCAGAAACCCTATCGCAGGCAAACGTTGAAATGGAAGTGGAGGGCTGGGTGGATCATCAGGCGCAAGGTGTAAACCCGGATACAAAGCTCTCGGATGAATCCGCAAAATCGGTCATTGCACGTGAGCTACAAGGTTCACTGGATGCCTTTGGCTATCAATACGGAAAGACCCCCATTGCATTTATCTGGCCGAATGGCGGCATCGGCCAACGCCCAGTGGAAGCGGCGCGCCTGCTCGGCTATCAACTCGGCTTCACTTCCAACTCCCGCGGGCCCGTTATGTATAACTGGATCCCTCTCGCCGATGAGACTGATCCTGAACGCCCGGACTACATTCCTGAAGGCAGGCTCAACGATCCATTGATGACACTTCCGCGTTACTCGCCAGATCAGGCATTCACAGCAATTGACCAGGCCCGCGCTGTTGCCGAAGAGGCAAATGCTTATGCACTGGCTAATAAAGATATCGAGCACGAATACTATGAAATTGTATGCAGTGAAACCTACGGCCCCATGCCAACCCCATAACCTTTCAGGAGCTTCCATATGTCAGATTGTCTCTTCTGCAAAATCATCACAGGCGACATTCCCAGCACGATTGTTTACCGCGATGAACAAGTGACTGCCTTTCGCGATATCAACCCTGCCGCACCCACCCATATTCTCATCCTGCCAAACAAGCATATTGACTCGGTCAATGTGATGATCGACGATGATGAACAACTGATCGGTCATCTATTCACAGCCGCAAAAAATATTGCCGCAAAGGAAGGCGTGGCCGAAGGTGGTTATCGTCTCATCCTGAACACGGGCCCGGATGCAGGCCAAACGATCTTTCACATCCACCTGCATCTAATTGGCGGTGCGCCAATGAAGCACCCGATGGGATAAACCAAAATGCCCGAACGAGATATTTACCTGCTTTCCCCGCGCGCCCTCAGCCCCGAAACGATTGCCGTTGCCTTTGCAAAAACATCGCGCGCACCAGAGTCGTTTCGTGAAATCGCGTCAGAATTAAGTGACGAAAAATCCGCGCAGTTCCACGAGAAATGGGTCGTGGGTTATGGGCACGCCTCCGTGGCTGAACATGCAGTTTTGCATATTGCCTTTGAAAATGTTTCGCGTGTTGCCATTGAAACCATCGAAAGCAGCCGCCTCGCCTCCTATACTGAAAAATCAACGCGCTACCAGAAGTGGGGGCCTGATGATTTTACGATCCCACCAGAATTAGATGGACATCCACTGCACGATGAATTTATCCAAACCGTTCGCCTCCTTTTCTCGACTTATGCTGAATCGCTGGACCCGGTCAAGAATCTCATCCTCAGCCTTTCCCCCCGCCGCGAGAAAGAATCTGATGAAGGCTATGACCGCCGCATCCGTTCGCAGTACGTGGACAGGTGTCGCTTCATCCTGCCCGCCGCCGCCAATGCCAACGTCGGCATGACAGCCAATGCCCGCATCATGGAAATGGTCATCCGCAAAATGCTTTCTCATCCGCTGGCAGAAGTAAGGCAAATTGGCGAAACGGTGAAGGAAGTAGCCAAGGCCGAAACACCCACGCTTGTCAAATATGCAGATGCGGTGCCATACGTTGTTGAAACAGTTGCGAAAATTGGGAACTGGGAATTGGGAATTGAAAATCGTCAATCGTCTATCGTCAATCGTCAATCGAATTGGTGTAAATTAATTGAATACGACAAAGACGGTGAAAAGAAAATCCTGGCCGCCGCTTTATATCGTTTCAATGAAATGCCCTACTCAGATGCATTCGCTTACATCAAATCATTGAATAAAAAAGAGCGCGCGACCCTGACGGCCACATTACTCGAAAAATTGGATAAATTTGATGTCCCTCTGCGCGAACTGGAATACTGCAATTACACCTTCGATCTAGTCATGGATCAGGGCGCTTTTGCCGAATTCAAACGTCACCGTATGATGACACAGACTCCGCAGCGATTGACAACGAGGCTTGGGTATACGGTCCCTCTGCTCGTAACAGAAGCAGGATTTGGGTCCAAATATGAAGCGGCGATGGAAGCCGCAATCAAGATGTATGAGAAATTACATGCCTTCAATCCAGATGTCGCGCAATATATTGTCCCCAATGGATTCAACCGCCGCGTGCTGGCACAATTCAATTTGCGCGAAGCCTTTGCATTCTGCCAGTTACGCACCGCGGCGAACGCACATTTTTCGATCCGAAGAGTGGCGCAAAAAATATATGAAGAAATATCACACGTGCATCCATTGCTGACGAAATACATGAAACTGCATGATGAAACCTGGCAGAGCGTGGAAGAAAATCATTTCACAAAAATATAACCGTAAGGGCACAGCGAAACCAGAATGCAATTTTATCTGCAATCGACTCGCTGTGCCCCTACAACTTATTTAATCGTCCTCTTCTTCCTTCTTCACTTCAAAGATCGCATCGATCTTTTCCATCATCTCTGGTGTGATCTTATCCACCACATCAGAAGCCTTCATATTCTCGCGCACCTGTTCCACACGGCTTGCGCCAGTGATGACCGTGCTTACGAATGGATTCTTCAAACACCATGCCAGCGCAAACTGTGAGAGTGTGCAACCGAGTTCTTTTGCAATGGGTTCCAACGCGGCAACTTTGGCGAGTCTTTGTTCGTCGGTCAACCTGTCCTTTAGCCATTCATATCCTTTAAGTGCGCCGCGGCTATCTTTAGGAATACCCTTTTTGTATTTTCCAGAAAGCAAACCTGAAGCCAGTGGACTCCACGTCGTGGAACCATAGTGATATTCCTTATAGAAGCGGATGTAATCGCCTTCCATGCGAGCGCGCTTGAACATATTGTATTCAGGTTGTTCCACAACAGGCTTGTGCAGATGATGGCGCTCGGCGATCTGGATTGCTTCAACAATTTCAGAAGCTGCCCATTCTGAAGTTCCCCAATACAAGGCTTTGCCCCATTCAATGATGTTATGCATTGCCCAAACAGTTTCTTCTATAGGAGTCGTTGAGTCGGGGCGGTGGCAATAGATCAAGTCCACGTAATCCATTTGCAAGCGTTCAAGCGAGCCATTAATGCCTTCAATGAGGCGTTTGCGATTAAGCGTGTTCTTTTCGTTCACGCCATTATTGATACCCCAATAGAATTTCGTGGAGACCAAATAACTGCCGCGGCGCCACTTTAACTTCTTGAGCGCCTCGCCCATCACCGTTTCCGATTTGCCGCCTGCATACACTTCGGCATTATCGAAAAAGTTCACGCCCACATCATAAGCCGCAGACATCATATCCACTGCCAGGTTCGCGTCCACCTGGTTATGAAAAGTAACCCATGAGCCAAAAGACAATTCACTTACTTGAATTCCAGTCTTGCCTAAATGACGATATTTCATTATGCCTCCCGAGAATTTTGTTTAATTCTGGAGTCGGGCAGCTTGCTGTCCGCATTGTGAAGCAGCTTGCTGCTTCACTCCAGAGTCACACCCTACTGATTATAATCACCTCATGCAAAAATCATACTTACTTTGCGCGTTGCTTCTTGCCGCATGTGCTTCCTACAACGAACAACCCATTGACGTTGCGCTTCAACCCTACCTTACCAGCACATCCGCGCCAACATCCACACCTAATGTGATCGTCATCGTTGAGACGCCTCTTCCAACCGCTACGCCATTCATTTACACAGTTCAAGAAGGTGACACGCTTAGCGAAATCGCCGAGAAATTCAAAATCTCGCAGGATGATCTAAGAGCGGCAAATCCAGATGTGAGCCCGAACAGCATGTCCATCGGGATGACTCTCATCATCCCAGACCCTTCCTCCGCGTTGGCAGGCGCATCAACGCCTACGCCCGTGCCTGCTCCCATTACCCAAACCGTTTGCCACCCGTCAGCAGATAACGGCTTGTGGTGTTTTGCATTGATCCAAAATAATTCGGTTGAGCCGCTTGAAAATGTTTCTGCGCTAATCACATTGCTTGATGAAAACAATAACGCTATAGCGAGCCAAGCTGCATTCACACCCTTGGATATTATTCCGCCAAATTCATCCATGCCTGTGTATGTTTTTTTTCCAGATACGTCTGCTAATGTAAAGATACAAGTCCAATTGTTGAGCGCTATTCAATCTAATAACTCGCGCTACCTGCCTGCCGCTTTGAATAACACGATTGCCCAAATTGACTGGGACGGCAAGACTGCTCAACTCAGCGGACAAATATTTCTGCCCGCAGAATCGCAAGCCGCAACCCAGGTCTGGGTCGCGGCAGTGGCTTATGATGAAGATGGCCAAGTAGTTGGAGTGAGGCGTTGGGAAGGCGGAGCGATCCAGCCTGGAGTGAGTATCAATTTCAGTTTTTCAGTTGCCAGCCTCGGGTCCGCGATTGAGGCGGTGGAGTTTTTTGTGGAGGCGAGACCATGACCCCCTCCGCCCCTGCCTTCGGCGGGGCACCTCCCCCAAATGCGACTGAAGTTCGTCGTATTTGGGGGAGGATGGGTGCTTACAAGGGTAGGTATTTCAAGTAGGCCAGGGTTCAGGGATAAATCTGCCCAAAGGCAATGGTCTTTGAGCAATGAGAGCAGTGATGATGATCAATATTCCGCGATGAAAACAGGATAGGAAACGAGGGAATGATGTTTTTCGGGGACGACGGCGAGCAATGTGATTTTCAGGTAACGCCTCAAAAGAACTTGCAGGAATATTTGCATCAGCTTCTCCTCCAACGCTCAGAACCCAAAGAGTTGCAACGGCGATGGCCAACCAAAAACGAGTTGCTCTTTGGGGGTCAACCATACGAGTGTATTGCCATTGCCAGCCTGCACTTTTGATGTGTTTGAAGCCAGACTCAATCCAAGTTCGAAGTCCATACCAGCAGGGCAAGGCCTGATCGGGAGGTAAGTCGGTCAGGATGAGCCAAGGTTCTTCAAAACCTTCTTCCCATTGAACTAAAAGTGTAGCCTCAATTGGATGAGTCTTGAAACAAATACCTATTCCAGACCAAATACAGCCAGGTTGATAAAAAGCTGAGTTCAAAGTTTTAGATTCGCTTCCATCTTTTGGACGAAAGAAAAATCTTCCATTGATGCGTAAAAACGGGTGCCATTTGCACTTTTGAATGGCTTCAAACAGCCAACTGGCATATAAACCGCGATCAGCCATGACAATCACTACCCAATCTTCTGGAATTACTTCTTGAAAAGGAGAAAACAAATCTAACCAAACCTCCTTCCAGGATCCCTTTTCAATCGCTGGAAGAACACGCCAGGCAATCGGAATGACACAACTTCGATACACGACACTAATCACCAAAACCACCAGCACTTGTCCAAGACTGGTTGCATCCATTGCCAAAGCTAAACGCTTCTCATTGATAGGCCACCAAGACAAAACCCATTGAAGCAATGGCACAAAACTACCACTCACTTCAATTTCACATCGTCCTTCTCCGCGTTTATCATCTTTGGCGTAATACCACTCTCGTATTCGCTGGCGAACACTATTTTCTTTTGCCCCTGTCAACATTGCCAAACTACTTGAAACAGAAGTCAGACCACAGGAATGCGAGATCACCATCCCAAAACTCCACAATGCCAATACGCTTGCTTGAGGAGCACTCAAATGCGACATTTGTTTTGCAACCGTTTGATGCCATTCTTCCAGTGCGCTTATGGTATAAATATTTTTGCTCCGATGTCGATCTGAATTTAGTGTCCAAACCAAATTCTAATCTCAATATCGGAGCTTTTCTAAATACCTACCCTTGTAAGGAGGATGGGTGGGGGCTGGGTCATTTCCCATCCAACCACATATATCTTTCAAGAGGCACAGAGATCGGGGTAAAGACGAAACCCTTCACGTAGGATTGCACCAAGTGATATGAAAACGAATGAGTGGTGAAGAGTACGGGGGCGTCGTTCACGATCATCTGCTCGGCTTGTTGATACATGGCAATGCGTTTGGTTACATCCTGCTCGATGCGGGCTTCTTCGAGGAGCATATCCAGTGCGGGGTTGGAATAGCCGCCATGATTTTGATTCGAGCCGCTGTGGAAAAGAATATCTGCGAAATTTTCAGGGTCGGGATAATCTGCACACCAGCCTCCGCCAAAGATCTGGCCGTGATTTCCAGAAAATATCTGGTCATAGTAATAGTTGTATTCAATGTTCTCGATCTTGAGCGTAACGCCAAGATTCTGTTCCCACATCTCTGCCATGGCGGCCACATCAGAGTTGACATAACTGCCGATACCAGCATCTGTATAAACAATGGGAGGCAGACCTTTTGCGCTGCCATATTTTGATTCAGCAAGCAATTGGCGCGCCTGTTCAGGATCATAGGGCAGGCCTTGAAGCCCATAATTGAAACCAGGCAAACCAGGCGGGAAGGGGCCAATAGCTGGCAGAGATTGTCCACGTAGAACAACCTCAATATATCTTTGTCTGTCAAAAGCCATGGAAAATGCCTTGCGCACATTAACGTCATCAAATGGCGGCTGGGTCGTATCAAAAACGACATAACCCGTGCAAAGATTGATTCCCGTTACCAGGTTGCGATTAAGTGGTTCTTCGGGATCTAACATGCGCTCAATGGAATTCAACCCCACACCTGCAATATCCACATCTCCAGTTTCAAAAAGACGCACGTCATCGCCCGCATATAACTTCTCAACGATGTAGGGAATGGATGGCGCGCCAAGGTAGAAATCCTGATTGGCTTCGTAAAGTATATGCTCAAAAGATTTCCATTCTGTTAATCGATAGGGGCCCGTTCCATTCGGCTGGCGCACCCATTCTTCGCCAGTTTCCACATTTTCCTTATTCACTACGAAGGCAGTCGCAAAGGTTAATTTCAAAAGGAAGTAAGGTTTGGGTGCATCGATTGTCACCTGCAAAGTTTTATCATCCATGACCTGTAACCCGCTGATGTGATCTGCCTGCCCTGCGACCATTTCACGCACGCCGACGATATCTCCAAGATAAGTTAACACCGTATCGGACTTAATCTGCGGGCTGGCAGCCCGTTCCCAAGAATAGGCCACATCCTGAGCAGTGACCTCGCGCCCGTTGTGAAATTTTGCGTTCTCGCGAATGTGAAAAGTGTAGACTGTGCCATCAGCATTTACTTCCCATGTATCTGCGATGTCGGGGGTGAGGTTCAGGCGAGGGTCGAGAGAGACCAGTCCGCTAAAGATGAGTTTATTACCAGCGCTATAAACAAGAGCTTGGTCGAGAGGCAGCCCAAATTGCAACGCAAATACATCTTGTGTGCTGGATGTTAAAAAGAGGGACGAAAGCAAGAGGAGCAATACAAAACTGATGAGTAGTTTTTGAAACCTACCCATTGCTGCTTCCTTTTGTGTTTTCTCTGCGAACGAAGATCCCTAAAATAAATACGCCAATGACCAGAAGAATCAGTAAACAAAAACATAACATGGCGATGGTCAACCAAAGTGGCGGACCTGTTGGAGTTGATTCAGGATTGTCAAATGATGATGTGGGGATAATATAAGGAGTAGGTGTGACTGCAAGGATCACACCTGAGATCGGCACGTAAGTAGGGACAAAGGTTGGGGTGGGTTGCGAGGTCGGTTGGGCAGAAACAGTTCGAGGCGCAGCCCCAATCGACTCTCTCCAGGCGTCTTCCAAACCTTCGGTATCGAATCCATAAACTTCGAGCAGGGCAGTGTCCACAGATTTTGCATCGCGCAGGGCAGTCAACAATTGAGCAATATTTTCCTGTCCGTATGAATCGATCAGAAATTTTATGATGCTGTAGGATTGGCCGTAAGATAGGTTGGCTTTATCGGGGAGTTCAGAGAAGCCGCCGTTGAGTGAGCGAACCGAAATCAAAGAGTTGTTGGTGATGGCATCGTCAAGCAGGGATCGCATATTGGCATCCAGGCCGCCTTCGCTATACATGGCAAGCCCTTCATCCAACCAGGCTGGCACAGTTCCAAGACAGGAGAAAGTGAAGTGGCCGACGAGCACATGTGTAAGCTCGTGGATGATGGCGTTCTTATCCCAGGTTGAATCGGAACCTGAGGCACCCATGATGACAATGTTATGATCTACAAATGCCAGTCCGCCTGTCCATGAAGGTTCGTAGAGAATGGCTTCCCGCATGTCGTCATAGTTGGGATAAACATAAATATTGATGGGGTCTTCAGTTTCAAGGCCTGATTGCTCTTTGTTGCGACGCAGGCCTTCGAGACCGGCATCCAGCATGGTTTCGGCGAAAGCTTGTTTCTGGCCGTACCAATGCAGGCTCAAGTCTTCACTGGTGATGGTTTGCCAATCATGAATATCATCCAGCCAAGTGATGGTATTCATTTGGCTTGTAAATTCTGCACCTGTTTCATCTTTATAACGCCAGCGCCACCACAGCTCTGCGCCGGGCGGGAGTGAACCGCTCTGGCGCATTTCCCATGCCCATTCCACATCCACTGAATTGGATGGCGTGAATTGTGGAAATGCTTTTGCGATGACCTCACCGCAGGTCTGTTGTTCGTTACCATACTCAAGGATCACAGAAGTGATGACCGCGCTCGATTTTAATGTGGCGGAAAACGTGGCAGCTTTAGGAAATGCCAATGTAACCCGATCATTTTCCACGTCGGCTTGAGGCGCAGCAACGGCTTTTGTTGGGGCAAGGATCATTCCGGTCAACAATATGGTAAAGATGATTAATTGGTTTCGCATTGCACAACTCCTTCGATAATTTTACCTGTTATACGAGCAAAGAAATCATCATGTGCAAATAGGACAAATTCAGGAGGTTTTAGTGACATCCATCCACCCATGAAACTCAGCATCGTTTAATGTCGTCATGTAAAATGGACTTAGTTTGTAACATTTCGTACTTTGTGCACAGCACTATGCGACCAAAAAGTATCCTGACAAATTTTTTCGGAGGAAGACATGAAGATGAATAAGTTCTTTATCGGTGGAGCATTTATTCTAGCGGCTGTGGCCTATCTTATCGTTTCATCAACACAGGCAAGCGCAGAATATTTCATGACCGTGAACGAGTTAAAAGAAGACGGCTCTTCAGCCGTTGGAAAGAGCCTGCGCCTTTCAGGGGCGGTACTCGGCGACACGATCCAATATGATGCATCAACACTTACTCTTACATTCCAAGTTGCGCATGTCTCTGGCGATAACGATGAGATCGAGGCCCAGGGCGGTTTGGCTGAAGTACTTTACCAGGCGGTAAATGATCCATCCCGCCAGCGCATAACTGTGGTTTACATCGGCCCAAAACCAGATCTGCTGCGCGGCGAGGCGCAAGCCATTATGACTGGCAAACTCGGTGAAGATGGCGTCTTCCATGCTGAGGAGCTTTTGCTCAAATGCCCCACTCGCTATGAAGAAGCGGTCCCGGAACAAGCCGCAACGAATTAAAAAACAGCCTGATGGGTCATTGCCTGTCAGGTTTTATTTCCCCTCACCCCCTGCCCCTCTCCCATAAAAGGAGAGGGGAGAAACAAGGAAAGTCCTATGTTTGCAGAATTTGGATATGGCGTTTTATTGGTCAGTTTCATCGTCGCGATCTATAGCGGCGTTACGGCAGTTTATGGTGCAGCAACCAAATCGGCTGCATTGGTGGAAAGTTCGCGACGCGCCATGCTGCTCACCTTCCCCCTTATTTCACTTTCAGCCGCAGTTCTGATCTACTTGCTGATAAATAATCATTTTGAAGTGGCCTTTGTTTATGAAGTGACCAGCCGTAGTATGCCCACTTATCTTAAGGTCACAGCCTGGTGGGGCGGACAAGCTGGTTCGCTTGTATTTTGGTCCTGGCTTTTGGCAGTGTTCACTTCGGCGGTCACCTTGCGCAAATGGGATCGTGACATTGAGTTTCTGCCCTGGGTGATCCTGGTCTCAGCCGTCACACTCACCTTCTTCCTGGGCATGTCGGTCTTTTTTGAAAATCCATTCGCACGCTTCTGGCTGGTGGATGGAAATGTTGTACCAAGCATGTTCACCCCTGCAAACGCGACCATATTCACACCGCAGGATGGGCAGGGACTAAATCCGCTTCTGCGCCACCCGGGCATGGTCATTCATCCGCCCATGCTTTATCTTGGCTTCGTCTCTTTCGTGATCCCCTATGCCTTCGCCATGGCCGCACTCATCACCGGCCGCACCGATGACCGTTGGATTCGCATCACACGCCGCTGGTCCTTGTGGGCCTGGCTCTTCCTTTCCTTCGGCCTCGTGCTTGGCGGACGTTGGGCTTATGATGTTTTAGGCTGGGGCGGCTATTGGGGCTGGGACCCGGTTGAGATCGCAGCCTTCATGCCATGGTTGACCGGCACAGCATTTTTACATTCCGTCATGATCCAGGAAAAACGCGGCTTGCTCAAGCACTGGAACATGATCCTTGTTATCCTCACCTATGCACTTGTTATCTTCGGAACTTTCCTGACACGTTCGGGTGTGCTTTCATCTGTCCATGCTTTTGCCAACAGCCCGATTGGCCCTTTCTTCATGGGCTATGTGACTCTGACGCTGATAGTATCTGTGGCGCTGGTCATTTGGCGCTGGCCTATACTACGCAGCGAAACTGAGATGAAGTCCATGCTTTCTCGCGAGGCTCTCTTCCTGCTCAATAATTTGCTTTTCATGAGCATTCTGGTTGTATGTTTCTGGGGTGTGATCTTCCCGCTGGTTTCAGAGTTATTCACCGGCCAAAAAGTGACTGTCGGCCCGCCATTCTATGAACGCGCTACTGCCCCGCTCTTCTCAACCTTGCTCTTCTTAATGGCAGTTGCGCCACTCTCCGCTTGGGGACATTCCACCCTGCAGACCCTTGGACGCGCGATCTGGAAATCAACGGTTGTCGCCCTGGTTGTAGCTGTGGCATTGTATTTCACTTACACACAAAACATTGGCGCACTGATCGGCTTCTTCCTGATCGCGCTAGCGTTGTTTGCCACCACGCATGAATTTTGGCGAGGCGCACGTTCAAGACAAAAAACGCAGAACGAAAGCTTCATCACTGCCCTCTCACGTTTGATGGGACGCAACCGCCGCCGCTATGGTGGGTACATCATCCACATGAGCATGGCATTGATGGCAATCGGTATTCTCGGTATCGAGCTATTCCAAAAAGAGACACAGGGTACGCTTTCACAAGGCGAGCAATTAAATGTTGGTGGTTACACAATCGAATACCGCGAACTGGCATCATGGGATAACCAGAGCGAAGGTGTAAACCATACCCGCGCGGTTGTGGATGTATACGAAAACGGAATTTATCTCGGTCAGCTCAACCCGCGTATTGACTATTATTTTGACGCCCAACAAAACATGACCATACCCGGTCAACGCTCCACTTTACGGGATGATCTTTACATCCTGCTGGTGGATTGGCAGCCCGTCTCAAGCATTAGCGCGACATTCAAAGTGTTCGTCAACCCCTTGGTGAATTGGTTATGGGTGGGCAGCCTGCTCTTCCTGGTTGGCATCGTCTTCGCGGCCTGGCCTGATAGTGACCCGGTAGAGGAACCTGCGCAACGCAGTGTGACACGCAGCAGCCAGCCAAGCGCAGCGGACTAATGCGTTCGTGATCCCTAAGGAGCTACAAAATGAACCATACCATCGCTAAGAGATCATTACGCATTTCGTATTTCGTATTACTCGTTATCGCACTTGCCTTTGCCACGACAAGTGTCCTTGCGCAGGACAGCACCCCTACCGATGATGAAGTGAATGCAATTGCCAAGCAGTTGTATTGCCCTGTCTGTGAAAACACGCCCTTGGATGTATGCCCAACGGAAGCCTGCCGCCAATGGCGGGAACTGATCCGTACGCAGCTTTCACAAGGTATGACCGAAGATGAGATCAAACAATATTTTGTGGATAACTACGGCGCACGTGTGCTAGCTGAACCTCCACGCACGGGGTTGAACTGGCTGGTTTATATCCTGCCACCTGCGATCATACTTTTGGGAGCCTTCTTCCTCTTCCATTCCTTCCGAGAGTGGACCAAGCCCAAAGTCGCCTCAACAGGTGAGGGCGGGCGCGAAGCGAGAAGCGATAAGTCTACTCCCGCAAAAGATGATTATGTCGCCCGTCTCGAAGAAGAGTTGAAGAAAAGAAAATAAAACAATCACACAGACCTGACAGGTTTTCAAAGGAGTCTCTTAATCGCAGCGGTTTTGCGGAAACCTGTCAGGTCTTTTTCTGGAGAATGTCATGACTGAACCAATCCCACAAAAACGGGGCGTGCCACTATGGGCGCAGATCATCATCTGGTTATTCATTGTTGCTTTGCTTGTGCTGGTAGGCGTAATCCTCAGCAAACGCCAGCAAGGGACAGTACAGCCTGGCGATGCAATTCCCGATTTTACATTGCCATTATTCAGCGGTTATGAATATGAGGGCAAAAGTGAAGTAAAACTTTCAGATCTAAAAGGCAAGATCGTTGTACTTAATTTCTGGGCTTCATGGTGCAAGCCTTGTGAACAGGAAGCTGCCGAGCTTGAAGAAGCCTGGGAGTTTTACGAACCAGGCGGCGATGTCGTTTTTCTTGGCGCAGATTATGTAGATACAGAACCCGAAGCGCGAGCGTATTTGAAAAAATTTGGAATTACCTATTCCAACGGGCCAGACATGGGCACAAAAATCTCGCAATTATTCCGCATTCGCGGTGTGCCTGAAACATATTTCATAGACCAGAACGGCGTCCTGTATTACGTGAAAGTTGGACCCTTCCTTTCAGTGGATGAAATCAAATCCATCGTTGCACAAAAACTACCTTAAGGCGGATACATGGAATTAGGCTCACTCTTTTTGATACTGGCTGTGATCGTGATCGTCGGCATTTATCTATATGCGCCTTTCACGACACGCGCAAGACACACGCGCGCCAGCGAAACACATGAAATCTCTGCATTGAAAGCGGAACGTGATCGTGTGATCAATTCATTGCAGGAACTTGATTTCGATTTCAAGCTTGGCAAGATCCCAGCAGAAGATTACCCCGAACAACGCGCGGCGCTCCTGCAAAAAGGCGCAGACATCCTTCGCAAGCTTGATGAACTCGCGCCAGTCTCATCCTCTGCCAACAATGCGGAGGTGCGCATCGAAAAGGCCGCCGCCGCAAAACGCGCCGACTCATCCGAGATGGCGGTGCAATACAGCGATGATGAACTCGAATCCATGATCGCTGCGCGACGCAGGCAGCAGAAAAGCAAATCTGCCGGCTTCTGCCCCCGTTGCGGCAAACCTGTTTTGGTTACTGATAAATTCTGTCCATCCTGCGGGAAGGCATTGAAGTAATCAGCTTTCAGCAATTAGCTGACAGCTAATTGCTGAAAGCTGATCTTGAGGAACTCATGAATCTACGTCACTTGATTATTTTAGCCATAAACGCAACTCTCCTTGCCGCTTGCAACTTCACTCTCGCGGCAGATGTCACTCCCCCGCCCAACTATGTGGCACCTACTCCCGCTCCCACACTGGGGCCGTTATATCCTGCCAGCGCGCCAGATATTGAAAATGGCAAACTTATTTATACAGAAAAATGCGCGCCCTGTCATGGTGACACCGGTCTTGGCGATGGCGAACAAGGCAAAGAACTTCCCGTCACCGTTGCAGCTTTTGCCCTGCCAGAAACCGCGCTCAAGGCCTCTCCCGCAAAATGGTATACCACCGTCACGCAGGGCAACCTTGATCGGTTCATGCCTCCCTTCGCAAGTTTGAGCGATCAGGAACGCTGGGATGTAGTGGCCTATGCGCTAACATTCCATACTACGCCCGAACAAATTGAAACGGGTAAATCTTTATTTGAAGAAAACTGCGCCGACTGCGCAAATCTTTTTGACAATCAGGAAATGATGTCTGCGCTGACTGCGGATGACATCGTAAAGTTGATAAAAGAAGGCGCGGGCAACATCCCTGCTTTTGGAAGTAACTTCAGCGATGATGAAGCCTATGCAGTTGCGGCCTATATCCGCACGTTGACTTTTGCGCCTCCATCCGCCCCGCTGGTTGATACTGTTACTGAGACTCCCGTCGCTGCTGAGGCAGGGACTCCGTCAGCGGAGGCAACGCCTCTCGAAGGCACAGCCCAAGCTCAGGTCACCCCAGAAGCGACTGTTGAACCAGTTGCCAGCACCGGCAAAATCAGCGGTGCCGTTGAAAATCGCAGCGGTGCAGCCCTCCCATCCGATCTCAAAATTACTTTACGCGGTTATGACCACGGCAGCGACCCAAGCGCGGGCCCGCAGGAAATCCTCACCCTCGAAGGAGATATCAATGCGGATGGGACTTATCTTTTTGAAACCGAGATCGCTGAAAGCCAGATCTATCTGACCGAACTGGAAATGGATGGCTTGAGTTATCAATCGGAATATGCAGTTGTGCCAGCCGATACAACCGAACTGGTGCTGCCAACCATTATCATTTATGCCACCACAGAAGATTTCAGCAAATTGAATATTGACGCAGTGGATGTCTTCTTTGATCTTGCAAGTGAAGATGTTGCACAAATTTTTTCGGTCTACACCATTTCCAACACTGGCAATGAAACCATCATCGTAAAAATGGGCGATCAGGAAAAGGTGCCTTTCATCGCCTTCCCCGATGGTGCAGAAGGACTCGGCTACGAAGCCACACAAGACAGCGCCGCGTTTGTGCCAACAGCGGATGGGTTTGCCATGCCGCCCAGCGAAACGCCTTACGGCCTGATCGCATTCGCATCCATTCCAAAGACCAAAGAGATCGACATCTCACAACCTGCATTACTGCCGATTTCAGTGTTGACCTTTTACCTGCCCGAAGGCGTGGAAGCAGAAGGCTCCAGCCTGACCGATAACGGTATTCAAACATTACAAACCACGAACTTCCATGTTTACACAGCGGGTGCAGTAAACAAAGATGACAGCATCGAATTCACACTTACAGGCAAGCCAAAGGATACCGCCGTTGCTCCTGATATTACGCAGAACCAAACCTTATTGATCGGCATTGGCGCGCTCGGCGTGGCATTGGTGTTGGCCGGTGTGTGGATGTTCATACGGGACAGGAAAAAGGAGGAAGAGATCGAAGAGGAAGAGGATGAATACGGTGACGCTGAATCCATCATGGATGCCATCATCGCCATCGATGAATTGCACCGCGCAGGCAAACTTTCTGACGAGGCCTACAAACAACGACGCGAAGAATTGAAGAATGTGTTGAAGAGGAAGTCGTAAAACGTGAAACGTGATGCGTGAATTCTTCACGCATCACGTTTCACGAATTACGGGACTTAGAAATGATCGAAACCAAAAAACTCGTCAAACGCTTTGGGCTTAAGACCATCCTGCGCGGAGTGGATTTTTCCGTGGAGCCTGGCGAGTTCGTGGCATTGCTTGGCCCAAATGGCGCGGGCAAGACCACCTTCCTAAGGATACTCGCTTCACTCTCACGCCCGTCACTGGGAAGTGTAAAAGTGGCAGGTTACTCCCTCCCGAACGAATCTGCTCAAGTCCGCGCGAAGTTGGGCGTGGTGTCACACATGCCCTTGCTATATCCAGACCTTACCGCGGAGGAAAATTTACAGTTCTATGCGCGCATGTATGGCATTATGAATTTCGGGCCGCGCGTTACTGAGGTATTGGAAATGGTCGGGCTGGATAATCGCCGCAAAGACCTGGTCCGCACGTTTTCACGAGGTATGCAGCAGCGTCTTGCCATCGGCAGGGCAGTCATCCATGACCCCGAAGTGATGTTATTCGATGAACCCTATACAGGCCTGGATCAGGACGCCTCCGAAATGTTAGACGATGTGCTTCGCACCGTCGCCGCAAAGGGACGTACTGTCGTCATGACCTCGCACGACCTGGCCCGCGCCGAAGACCTCGCCACCAGGTTCGACATCCTCTCGCGCGGAGTCATCGCAGCCTCCGCCATCCAAAAAGATTTACAGAAAACAAACCTGCTCGCATTCTACAAACAAGCATTGGTGGACTGAAATGACAACGAAAATCGACACAAAGCAAAAAGCGGAAAGCGGAATGCAACATGCAGATAACCTTCATCCTTCATCCTTCATCTTTCATCCTTCGTTTTTTAAAGCCACCATGGCCATCGTCCAAAAAGACCTGGCTGCCGAGCTTCGCTCACGCGAATTACTTTCTGCCATGCTGGTCTTTTCTATGCTTGTGATCCTGATCTTCAACTTTGCCCTCGAGCTGGATGTAAAAGTGCGGCAATCTGTTACTGCTGGCGTCTTGTGGACCACCTTCGCCTTCGCTGGCACACTCGGCCTCAACCGCTCCATGGCCGTGGAAAAAGACCGCGGCTGCCTGGATGGTCTCCTGCTTGCACCGGTTGACCGTGCCGCCATCTATTTCGGCAAGGCTATCAGCAACCTGGCTTTCATGCTGATCGTGGAAGCGATTGTCCTTCCGTTGTATGGCCTGCTTTATAACGAAGTGCGTATCTTTCAGCCAAGCTTCCTCGGCGTGATATTGCTGGGTTCCATTGGATATATTGCAGTGGGCACTTTGCTTTCCGCCATGTCGGTACAAACCCGCACACGGGATGTATTGCTCCCGATCCTGCTTTTCCCGGTAGCTGTTCCTGTACTACTGGCCTCCGTCAAAGCCAGCAGCGGGTTGTTGAACAACGCAACCTTCGCCGAAATCCTCACACCGCTCAACCTGCTCATCGTATATGACGTGGTCTTCATCGCCATCGCATTTATGGTATTTGATTTTGTCGTTGAAGAATAGAAAACCTTCAAAATCTACAGAAATTGAAGTTGCATTCTCAGCTTTTGTTATGACTATTGCTGTCTAATCGTAAATCGTCAATCTGAAATCGTAAATTTTAATAAGGAGTTCGTCCAATGCAATCCAAACCAATCGCACTTACTATTCTGGATGTTGTTTCGATCATTGTCCTCGGCATCGCCGCCTATCTGGCGCTATTCTTCGCCCCTACCGAGCTTGTCATGGGGGATGTACAGCGTGTCTTCTATTTCCATATCGGTACAGCCTGGGTCGGTTTGCTGGGTTTTGTTGTCGCAGCTATTGCCGGCATCGCCTACCTCACCACCAAGGCTATGAAATGGGATCGCTTCGAAGTGGCAGCTGTTGAAGTCAGTACCATGTTCTTTTTCATTACCATCGTACTCGGTTCCATTTGGGCACGCCCCGCCTGGAACACCTGGTGGACCTGGGACCCGCGCCTCACCACTGCCGCTGTGACCGAACTGATTTATGTGGCCTACTTCATGCTCCGTCAAGGCATCGAAGACCCCGATAAGCGCGCACGCTTCGGCGCAGTCTACACCCTGCTCGGCGGTCTTAGCGCACCCATCACCTTCATGGTCATCCGCCTTTTTCGTTCCATTCATCCCGTCGTCATCGGCGCGGCAAATGCAAATCAGGAAAAAATGAGCATGACCCCCGATATGCGCGTGGCCTTCTTCTTTGCCCTCTTCGCCTTCACCGTTATCTTCATTGACCTGATGTGGCATCGCATCCGCCTTGGCAGCTTGCAGGAAAAGGTCGAACAACTCAAACTTAACGTCTCAATGTAATTGGAGCATAAAATGGAACCCACCCCCGATACCTCAGGCTACATGATCGCAGGTTATGTTATCAGCTTCCTCATCATGGGCATTTACGTCCTTAGCGTTTACCTGCGCAACAAAAACCTCAAACGTGATCTTGAAACCCTCGAGTCCCTTGAGTCTGACCAAAGTAAAAAGAAATAGCCCATTTCAAAAGAGTCCGCTGTATAATTACAGCGGACTCTTTTGATTCCCATGCAGGGACGCCACTGGACGGCTGGATTCATCTTGATCGTGTTCGCCATCTCAAATATGGCGTTCACAAGTGACCTTGCGCCTGCTGCCGCTCCCAATCCACCACCTGGCCCGGACAGATACTCCGTCATCGCCGTGGAATATACGGCCTACAGATGGTATATGGTCACGTGGAATGGAAATAATGTCGCATGTACTGTGATCGCCGACCATGATGGCCCTCCACTTCCTGAAGAAATATATAGAGACTGCGGGCAAAAGGTTTACGACAAATGGTTATCACAACCCCCCTGCAACCCAAATGATACAGACAATTGCATAGGCTATTATGCGTTCCTGATCGATAGCACAATAAAAGAAAAAGAGATCGGCATGCAGCTTGCACCTGCCGCCACATGGATCTCGCTTGAAGACTGCGAGGCTGTTTTAAGCACATCCACCAATATCTGCGAAACGAAGCCAACACTCGTCATCAGCGGGCAGGAACCTCTGCCAAACGAAACTATCGTCCGCATCGAGGGGACATACGAAGGTGAAGCCTTTTCGTGTGATGGGGCTGACGTCTGCAAATTCCGCATCCCTGAAACTGACGAAGACGGCGCCACGGTTGAATTCTGGTCCTACTCATCGTATGGAGATAGCAGCCTCGTTTATACTGCGCAGGTCCGCGTAAAAATTGCGGATGAGGGCGACCCGGACCAACTCTATTGGTATGTGGATGTACTCTCATCACAATGGCAGGGGCAGGCGGTTGCCACTTGCTCCGACTTATGGGGAGTATTTCCTCCAGTTGGCGGCGCACCACACTGGCTCAGCACACCAAAACAAAGTGAAGAACTCAGCAGCGACATCCCGTACACATATCTCGCCACAAACCTGATCCTGCAAGGCGCAGTGGATGCGAGCGCCTGCCCCGATGGCGGCCTGGCTTCAGGCAATATTGTGAATCAATGCGGGTTGGAAAGATCACGTGATGCTGTAACCTTATGGCAAAATCAATTTGATGAACTGATCCTCAACACGGCCAAAGAAACGGGCGTGCCGGCGCGGTTGATAAAAAACCTCTTCGCACGGGAAAGCCAGTTTTGGCCGGGCATTTTTCAGGCAGCCGGAGACGTGGGGTTGGGTCAACTGACAGAGAACGGCGCAGACACTACCCTCTATTGGAACGAGTCCTTTTACAATCAATTCTGTCCGCTGATTTTGGATGCAAGTGTGTGTGGCGCAGGTTACATGCATCTTGATGAAGGCTCACAGATCGCATTGCGCCGCGCGTTGGTAAGCAGTGTCAATGCATCTTGTGAGGAGTGTCCGCTCGGGCTGGATCTCACACAGGCGGATTTTTCAGTGGGAGTATTTGCCCATACCATGATCGCAAATTGTGAGCAGACGGCACAGGTAGTCTACAACTACACGGGCCAGGCTCCCAGCGAAGTGGCCTCGTATGAAGACCTGTGGAAATTCACATTGGTCAATTACAACGCAGGGGGCGGCTGTCTTGCAGATGCAATTACCACCGGGCAGGGCTTCAGCGGCCTGCCTCTCACTTGGGAAACTGTATCCCCGTATCTAACCGGGGCCTGCTCCGGCGCAGTGGATTATGTCAACGATATCAGTAAATAAAAGCAGATAATTTTAAACACCCCCTCGTTTTTGATGGATGAATTCAACCGCTTGTATGCAGGCGGTTTTTGTTTTGATTTCTCATCATACCGATTATGCGGACATAACTCCAAAGGAGTGAAATGATTATAGATAAATAGCAAAAATGCATGTAAACCCCGAAGGGGTGGTATGGCTTTGCCAATAAGACAATGACATCCCTTCTGGATTTGATGCTGGTTTGGGCAATTTCTATAATTCTGCCATCCCTTCGGGATTGTATCTGCGTAAAAGAATGTCAGGATGATGTGAGCAGAGCGACACATGCACCACATTGCGGATGCAGGCGGTGTGGGTTTCAATTTCTGAAATACGAGATGTTTTGCTCATTGCACTGCAACAAGCCCAGTGCGGCGCAATGTTGCTCAACATGACACTTCGTAAGGTGGGGGAATTTATCAGAGTGGCAATCAGCACAAGGAACAGTGGCAGATCTAGGCGGGGAAAGAAGCGTGTGGGAGCGTGGAAAATCCTCATTCAGCGCAGATGATACTTCCTGATAAGTAAGTCTAATAAGTGCACATTATGTAAATCACTAGTTTTTATAAGGGATTGGAATACAATTTGTGAAATATTCCACAAATTGTGAGGTCATTTTGTCAAAACTAAAAATTGTCATATTGTTGATTGTTGCCCTGTTCGCACTGACAGCGTGTGCATCCAAATCCCCTACCGAGACAGCAGTCGGGGTGAATGATCTGAGTATGGCATCCACCACAGAAGCGCCTGCCATTGACGAATGCTTGAATTGTCATACCGACAAGCAGCGCTTGATTGATACAGCCATGCCAGTTGTGGTGGCGGAAAAGGAATCCAAAGGCGTTGGCTGAGGGGGCGATGTGGCTCCGTTGGAGCCCTGGCAGAAAGTGTTGGTTGATAGTGAGAAGTTCCTGCCCACCGATCATGGGCAAATCGCCTGCGTGGATTGTCACAACGGCGTGCAGTCGGCGGATAAAGCGACTGCGCACGAAGGGCTGATAGCCAGCCCAAGCTCGGAACCCGAAAAGTATTGCGGTGGTCAGTGCCATTCTGAACAGACCACTACCTATCCATTTGCGTTGCACTCCACTCAGCAAGGCTATTGGACTGCATTGGATGCGCGCAGTGGTGAAGTGCCTGAGAATCATCCTGCGCTCGAAGAGATGTTTGGCAATCATTGCGCCACCTGCCACACTACCTGTGGTGAATGTCACGTGAGCCAGCCGAAGAATGTGGGCGGCGGCTTCTTCACAGGCCACGTTTTTGAAACCACCCCGCCCATGACGCGTTCATGCACGGCCTGTCATGGCAGCCGCGTGGGTAATGAGTTCCTCGGCAAGAACGATGGGATTGCAGGCGATGTGCATTTCCGTGAGGCGCGCATGAACTGTGTGAAGTGCCACGAAGGCGAGGACTTGCACGGCACAGCCACCGATGCAGAGACTGCTGAAGTTAACCGCCTGGCCGGTATGGAATCTCCGAAATGCGTGGATTGCCATGTAGAGGCCGCTCCTGGCGGCGACGATAACCCGATGCATCAGGTGCATGGTGAAAAATTGTCATGCCAGGTATGCCACTCGATCACGTACACAAGTTGTGATGGCTGTCATGTAGCGGTAAGTGACACGAGCGGTAATCCGTTCTTCGAGACCGAAGCAACATATCAGACTTTCCTGATTGGCCGCAATCCAATTCAGAGTGAAGAACGGCCTTACACCTACGTGCCTGTGCGTCACGTCCCTGCTACAGGGGATGCTTACGATTTTTATGGTGAGAACCTTTTGCCTAATTTCAATGCTCTGCCCACCTGGAGTTATTCCACACCGCACAACATACAAAAGAACACACCACAGAATGCATCCTGTGAAGCGTGCCACGGTGGAGATGCAAGCATCTTCCTGACAGTGGATAAAGTAAAACCCGAAGAGTTGGAAGCCAATCTCTCCGTAATCGTTGAAACTCTGCCGCCAATGGTCACGATTGAACAAGTGCGCAATGCACCTGCCATGCCCGTTGACCATGCAGAACACGCCTCGGACTCTTGTACGGCTTGTCACACCGAAGGCATTCGCAATGCACCTCTAAGCCCCGAAAACCATGAGATTTACAAAGACGATAATTGTTCCGGTTGCCACAAGTTACAGCAGTAACTTGATAGAAAAATATCTTAAGGAGAATCACCATGTCTAAGAAAGTGCAAGTATTGTTTGGATTACTGATTGTGTTCAGTATGGTCTTGAGCGCCTGCGCTCCCGCCGCTGAACCCATCGTGGAAGTGACCGAAGCTCCCGTTGTAGTTGTAACGGAAGCCCCCGTTGTTGAGGCTGGGCCTGATATTCAAGGCCTCTTTGCAGCACTCGTTTCAGGGCTTCCCGCCGATGCAGGGTATGGCACGGTCAAGCCAGCCACGTTGAGTGAAGAACTTGTTGACAAGGCTCCCTTCATTCTCGATGTACGCGAAGTAGCCGAAGTGGAAGCTGATGGTTACATCGAAGGCGCTGTCAATATCCCGGTGCGCGAAGTCCTCGCCAACCTGGATAAACTGCCCGGCCTTGACGAACCGATTGTTGTCTATTGCGCATCTGGTCACCGTGCGGGTATGGTCTTTGCAGCTCTCAAATTGCTGGGCTATACCAACGTCCGCAATCTCGCGGGTGGTTTAGGCGGCTGGAAGAAAGCCAGCTTACCCGTTATTACAGGCTCCGTGCCAGAAGCCGCCGCGGCGATCAGCACACCAGTCATCGCTGACCAGGCATTGTTCGATATCCTCAACAGTTTCCTGGCCGACCTGCCCGAAGATTTCCATGCAGTTAAATCTGACACATTGGGCGAAGCATTAACCAGCTCGACCCCGCCCACTATCATTGACATCCGCACTGCTGAAGAATTCGCAAAAGATGGTTACATCGAAGGCGCAATCAACGTGCCGATGCAGGAGATCTTCTCCAGCCTGGATAAACTCCCCGCCAAAGACGCCCCGATTGTTGTGCATTGCGTTTCCGGTCATCGCGGCTCTGTGGTTGTGATGGGGCTGCGCCTCCTGGGCTATACAAACGTCACAAATCTTGCAGGCGGACTCAACGCCTGGAAGAACGCCAACATGCCGGTGGTCGGATGGGTGAACTGGCCCGTTGTGTGGCAGGAGTTCGTGTCTACTCTGCCTGCCGATCAGGGTTTCTACACCATAAAAGCCGATGGACTCAATGGCTTGCTGGTTGAGAATCCACCTTTCATTGTGGATTTACGCGAAGCATCCGAAATCGCTGAGAACGGCTATATCGTCGGCGCAATCAATATCCCCATTCGCGACCTGCTCAAGAATCTGGATAAACTCCCTGCTCAGGATCAGAAGATAGTCGTTTATTGCGCATCTGGTCATCGCGGCGCTCTTGCAGTGGCATCCCTGCGCTTGCTCGGTTACACAGATGTTGTCAACCTGGCTGGCGGGATGAATGGCTGGATCAAGGCCAAGTTCGCAGTTGAGACTGGCGTTCCTGCCGCCCCGGTTGCTGGCACTGCCCCCGAGGTGGATGCCACCCGTCTGGCAGCTTTGGATGCGTACCTGAGCAATCTTCCTGAAGGCTTTGGTTCCATCAAAGCAGTAGACCTGAATACTGAAATCGCTGGCGGAACAATTCCCTTTATGCTCGATCTCCGCTCCGAGGAAGAAAAAACCACCGATGGCTATATTGATGGCACAACTCTGGTCTTCATAAATGATCTGCCCGTCAACCTGGCATCCTTGCCCGCTGATAAGGCCACACCCATTATCACGATCTGCAAATCCGGTCATCGCGGCGCGATTACCATGATGTATCTGCAATTCCTGGGGTACACCAACGTCCACAATCTGGCTGGTGGAATGAACGGTTGGGCTGCCGCTGAACTTCCAATAGTCAAGTAAGCCTTATTGCAACTACAAAACAGCCCACGAGAAACCCCGTGGGCTGTTTTTCTTCTGGGGCACTCTCCCTATATACTTCACACGCAAAAAATGACAATTCACACTAGCAGGCATTATGACAAACGCTTATCCTCACCATAGACAAGTATCAGAATTTCTTATCACGGAGAGAAAAATGGTTGAGCTATCCGCCTTGCGTGTCTTCCTTGTAGCCGCTGAAGAAAAGAATTTCAGCCAGGCCGCACGTTTGCTTCACATGTCACAATCTGCCATCAGCCAGAATATTCAAACGCTTGAGCGCGCTTATAACGTGGAATTATTTACGCGCCATGGTCGTACTGTGCAACTCAGCGAAGCCGGCCAGACCATCCTGCCAATGGTACGCGAAGTCCTTTTGTCTGCGCGCTTACTTGAGGATGGTTTACACGATGTAAACAACCAGATCGGCGGCGAACTCTTGATCGGCTGTTCCACATCCGCAGGGAGATATTTGCTCCCCACCTTGCTCGCGACGTTTTGTCATGAATATTCCGCTGTGCATCCGCGAGTTAAAGTAATGGGCCGCGATTCTGTTGTGGATAGGCTGCTCTGCCGTGCGATTCCCATTGGCGTTGCCAGCCGCCGCATCGAGCACCGCGATATTGAGTGTGTTCCGCTGTTCGATGACAGAATCATCTTGATCGTCCCTGCGGACCATCCCTGGGCAGATTATGGTCGCGCCCTGCCCGCCGACCTGCTGGATCAGCCCATTATTTCGCGCGAAGAAATGTCTGGCACATGTGAAACCGTGTTGGAAGGTTTGAAACGTCACAATATCACGTTGGACACATTGAACGTGGTGATGGAACTCGGCAGCGCCGAAGCGATAGAAATGGCAGTGGAACGAGGCGTGGGCATTGCCTTCGTCTCTGAAATGGTGGCAGCACGCGGGCTGGCTTTGGGACAGATCAAGAAAGTGGAAGTGGATGGTCTTGAATTGCGCCGCACAATTTACATGGCACATCACATCGATTTTCCATTCACACGCGCACAGAGGCTATTCTGGGAATTCGCAAAATCACAATTTGAAAAACTAAACACAGAAATTTGGGACAGCTTAGTGAATTTTGCAACAATGTCTTGAAGTTGTGCTAAACTAAAAAGAAATTCCTCACCCCAACCATCCTCCCTTGGAGATGGGTTATGGAGGCATCATGCTCTCGACCATTGAAAAAATCCTCTTCGCAGTTGCAACACTTGTGTCGTTGTATTTCACCTATCGCGGTGTTGCGCGCATTATGCAGCACATCAACAGCGGCCAGGGAAAAATAGATTGGTCGCTTTTATGGAAACGGATTGATGATCTCATCCTCAAAGTGGGATTGTTCCAACCCGTTTTTCGTTTCAGGTTATGGTCATCGATTCTGCACGCGCTCATCGGCTGGGGCTTTTTATCTTTCCTGCTCATCAACCTCGCGGATTTGATCTACGCCTATACGGGATTCAGACTGCTCGATAACACAGGCCTGTTCGGGGATGCATATCGTCTGCTTGCGGATATTGCGAATGTGGCGATCATCGTTGGGATCTTGGCAATGGTCATTCGCCGCTTCATAATGCGACCTGCGACTCTATCCACTCGCGAGACGACTCTTCTGCATCCCAAAGCTCGTTTCGGAATCATGCGCGATTCAGCAATTGTTGCCACGTTTATCTTTGTGCATAACTCGATGCGTTTTTTGGGAGAGTCTTTCAATCTCGCGTTGGCAGGTCACGCTGACAGTTGGCAGCCAACCATTTCAACGGTGGCAGGCTTATGGTCAGGTGTGGATGCGAGCCTTTTAATCGCAGGAGAACATATCGCGTTTTGGCTATCCATTGGTGCAGTAGTTGCGTTCCTACCTTACTTCCCGTATTCAAAACATATTCACTTATTCTTTGCGCCACTGAATTTTGGGTTGAAGCCCGAACGAAAATCCATTGGGCAATTAAGTTATATCAATCTTGACGATCAAAGCATCGAACAATTTGGCGCGGCAAAAATGAAAGACCTCGGCTGGGAGCAGATCATGGATAGCTACGCCTGCATCATGTGCTTTCGCTGTCAGGAAGTTTGCCCTGCGTACAACACTGGCAAATTGCTTTCGCCCGCCGCATTGGAAATTAATAAACGCTATCATCTGAACGATGGCGACCTGACCGATGTGCCGATGTTGAACTTGATCTCTGAAGAAGCAGTGTGGGCCTGCACAAGCTGCGGTGCGTGCGTGGATATCTGCCCCGTTGGCAACGAACCGATGCGCGACATATTGGATATCCGCCGTAATCTCACGATGATGGAAAGTACCTTCCCCAAACAATTGGAAACCGCGTTCAAGGGTATGGAACGCAACATGAACCCGTGGAACGTTTCGCAAGCGGACAGAATGAAATGGGCGGAAGGCATGAGTGTGCCAACTATTGAACAAAATGCCGAGCCTGAAATTTTATGGTGGGTTGGCTGTGCGCCCGCCACAGATGCCCGTGCGCAAAAGACCGCGCAAGCTTTTGCGAAAATTTTGAACGCTGCTGGAGTCAATTATGCCGTGCTTGGAAAGAATGAAGCCTGCACAGGTGACTCTGCACGCCGCGCTGGCCGTGAAGATATTTTCTTCGGGCTGGCTTCACAGAATGTTGAGATATTGAATTCTGTAGGGGTGGGGTCGCCCCGCCCATTGCGAATAGTAACGACCTGCCCGCATTGTTTACATACAATCAAGAACGAATATCCAGCTTTTGGCGGAAACTATCAGGTCATCCATCACACTCAATTAATTAATGAATTGGTGGGTGCAGGAAAGATTTCTATGAATTTGGAAGGTGACAATATGAAAGTCACTTTCCATGACCCGTGTTATTTGGGGCGGCATAACAAGATCACAGATACGCCGCGCGAAGCATTGAAAGACGCAGGCGTGATGACAGTTGAAATGCCGCGCAATGGAGCCAAGTCCTTCTGCTGCGGCGCGGGCGGGGCACAAATGTGGAAGGAAGAGGAAGCAGGCTCGGGCCGCGTAAATGAGGCGAGATTCCAGGAGGCCAAGTCCACGGGCGCGGACACGGTTGCGGTGGGATGTCCATTCTGCTTGACAATGATGAGCGATGCGTCGAAAGCGGATGGAGGTAATATTCAGGTAAAGGATGTGGCGGAGATCGTGGCGGAGAGACTTAAGTAAAGATTGCCTAGGAGATAACATCCGGATGTTATCTCCCAGCTGTTTGAAGTAAACCAGCCAATTGAAAATTATCGGAGAAAGAGGACGATATATTTATATTCAATTTTCTAATTACTAGAGATTCTCAACAACAAGGGTGCAATTTCTGGAAAATCATTTATCCATAAAACATTTAGCCCCAAACCGTTAGCATCTTGTTCTTCCAAGAATTGTGCCAATTCATCGAGAGTATCGCTTTTATTTGAAAAATTAGGTACCTTCTTGATAATATAATGATTCAGTGTACGAGAAATATTTTTCCGAGAAGCAACATCCAAAAGTCTTCGTAAATTGGGGTCAGTAAGGCTTAGCCCTAGAAACAAACATGTATTTTGGCTCAAAGTGTTCAACTGTACCAAATTCGACCAACTGAACGAATCAATAAATTGACTATGGTATGCATCTTCGCTAAAAACGACATCTATATCCTTTAATATTTTCCCCTTCCGTGGCAAGTAACCATGGACATGGTATATTGGCATCTCGTTGGGACTAATACGCATCCCTTCTGAATAAATTGTTTTATGACGAATTTTGTGATTTTGTAAATTTTCCTCTATTAAGCCATCGAAGTTAAATGTAATAATCGAGTCTAGAGGTCTACCATCTCTTTGTGGCCTCGCAAGTTCCACAATAGCATCTATTACATCACAGGATGTAGGATTGTGTGCATATAAAGCATCCCTTAAGTTAGGAAGAAAATCCGTT
>NZ_JBXMTI010000113.1:0-5060 GCF_057083605.1 Candidatus Villigracilis sp.
CTCTTCCGATCTGGCACTGTTCGGCTCTCTCGATCTGTGCGCCTGTGAGGATTGCCGCTCGGTGTACAGCCCGGCAGCTTATCTGGTAGACATACTTTATTTTCTGGCTAATCGTATCACGGGGGACAAAACTGCCAAAGATCTTCTGTTCGAACGCAGGCCGGACCTGGGTGAAATCGATCTGACTTGTGAGAACACGTACACGCCACTGCCATATGTGGACTTGGTGAACGAAGTCCTTGAAAATGCCGTGACGCCTGAAGAACCAATACCAGCGCATGACCGGCAGACCACTGCTTCACCACAGGAGTTGGAGGCGAATCCACAATATCAGAATGCAAGTGCCTATGAAGTCCTAAGGAAACAGGTCTATCCTTGGCAGTTGCCATTTATCTTGTGGTCTGAGGAAGCCCGCGTCTATCTTGGACATTTGGGCGTTCCGCGCGACCAATTGATGAAAACCTTCCAAAAGAGCGGCGAGCCGTCAGATCCCACTGAACTTGAGATCGCGTGCGAATATCTGGGAATTACGATATTTGAAAGACAAATCATCACGGGTGCAACGCTAGAACCGCCGCGGGAGGCGTACGAATTCTGGGGCTACCCTAAGGATGATTCAGCAAGTTGGACCGACAAAGAACATGTCGCCCTCGTTCGAACCTTTTTGGAAAGATCCGGTTTGAGCTATGATAACCTGCTCGAACTGCTCAAACTTCACTTCATCAATCCAGATGCAAATCTAAAAATCCAAGTGACTCCCGATTCACTTGATCCATCCACCTGCGATACTGGGAAGTTGTATATCGCCAACCTGAACGAGACAGCACTGAATCGCACGCATCGGTTCGTGCGATTATGGTGCAAGCTGGGCTGGACGATGCGCGAACTGGATACGGCGTTCACCGCGCTCAAGCCCGCTGATCTGAATGATGATTTCTTGCAGGAACTGGCATTTATCCAGCAACTACATACTGATTTGAATCTTCCGGTCGTGACAGTGTTGAGTTGGTATGCCCCAATTGATACTGCCCCATACCCCGATCAGGAAACACCCAAACCCAAATCACTGTATCAAGAGTTGTTTCAAAACCCCGCAGTGATTAAACTCAATCCCGGTGATACTGACCCATTCGAACTCAAACCAGACGGGACTGAAATAACGAATCCTGGTGGGTTGCTTATAGATCAATTAGCGCATCTATCCGCGGCGCTTGGTGTGAGCATTGCTGATCTTTCTCTGTTAATAAACGGGAGTGACTTCGCCGCGCCTGTTGTTACCGATGACAAGAAACTCAATTTGGAAAATCTGTCGCGCCTGTATCGCAACGTTACACTTGCCCGCGCTCTTTTGCTTTCGATTCAGGATTTCCTGCGAGTCAAAGCGATAACCGGCATCGAATCGTTTGTGAATAGCAAAGGCATCGTCAAGTCAGAGAACTTGATGGATACCTTGACCTTCATCGAAGCCGTAAGAGAGATCCGCGCTTCAAAATTCACGCTCGACGAGTTGGATTATCTATTCCGCCACCAGTTTGTCGCTTCCTCCGGCATTGAGCCATCGGAAGCTGGCATTGCCTTAATGTTGGACGAAATTCGCGTTGGACTGCAAAAAATTGCCGCTGAGAATCAAACACTTGGCAATTCGCCTGAAGCCAATGACGAACTGATCAAGATCAAAAGCGAGAGCCTGGTCAAGGATCGCATCAGTCAGGCGCTGGCATGGGGTGTAAAGATAACCGCGCCCTTGTTGACGAAATGGGTGAATTCCATAACAGACTCCTCAAAGAAGTGCATGGATGATTTCCTGGATTCAGCGTTTGCCGAAAGTGAACCAAATGTGGAGATAACCGAGGCTACCTTCCCGGCACAGTTCAACGCCTACAGGCGCTTGCACAAAATCGCGATGCTTGTCTCTAAATTCAAACTTTCTTCGGAGCAATTGACATGGCTATTTGAGCACCGTCCGAGTGTCAACCCAAAGCGGGTGACGTGGGTTCATGGCAGTGTCATGGAGGCGCTCTGGCTCGACCCGAATGCACTCCCGCTTGAGGCGACGCCGGACGCTATACAACTCTATGCTGCCTGGGAGAGACTGCTGGATCTCTTCCAGTTACGGGATCAATTACCGCTCGGTGAAACCACACTTTCGAATATTTTTGACTTGTCGCGAGATCCACAGACAACCGAACAGAAACTCTTACAAGAGATAAGCAATGCGACCGGCTGGAGTCTCGATGATTTGCAGTCCCTCACGGGTGCGGATGGTTTTGATTTGGCTTTACCGGATGCATTCAAAGATGAACAGGCATTGGTTCGCCTGAGAGCGGCTCTTATTCTGCTGAACACTCTTGGCGCATCTGCTGAACAGGTACGCCCCTGGGCAAAGAGCGATCTCACCCTGGAGGATGCCCGAAATATCAAACAGGTTGTCAAAGCAAAGTACGAAGACAGTCAATGGCTGGCGATTGCAAGACCCTTGCGCGACACTTTGCGCAACCGGCAGCGGACCTCTCTCGTCTCCTATCTTGTCGCACATCCTGATGCGGGCAAAGGGCAGACCTGGAAAGATACCAATGGCTTATACGAGCACTATTTGATTGATGTGGAAATGGACGCCTGCATGTTGACCTCACGCATCAAACAAGCCATCAGTTCCGTTCAACTCTTCGTGCAGCGCTGCCTGATGAACCTGGAACCGGAGGTGGCTGCCAATGCGCAAGTTGATTCGGAATGGAACGACTGGCACAAATGGATGAAAAAATACCGGGTGTGGGAGGCTAACCGCAAAATCTTCCTGTATCCCGAGAACTGGATTGAGCCGGAGCTGCGCGACGACAAGTCACCCTTCTTCAGAGACTTGGAGAATGAGTTGATGCAGAATGACGTCACGCCCGAGACGGCAGAGGCGGCGTTCCTCAATTACCTGGAGAAGCTGGATGCGGTTGCCCGTCTCGAAATCCGCGGGATGTATCATCAGGTAGAAAAAGATGACACAGGCAAGACCGCGGTGGATATCCTGCACGTCTTCGGTCGCACCTTTGGTACGCCACACGTCTACTACTATCGCCAGCAAGTTGACTCAGCATACTGGACGGCTTGGGAACGTGTGGACCTCGATATTGAGGGTGACTACCTGATGCCCGTAATCTGGAACCGGCGCTTGTACTTGTTCTGGCCCACCTTCACTGAAGAGGCCGAGTCACAGCCGATCACTATGCCTACGGTTGACCATCCGTTGGAAGAGCCGCCCAGACATTGGAAAATCCAGTTGGCGTGGAGTGAATACAAAAACAAAAAATGGTCGCCCAAGAAAATATCGAAGGAGGCGATGGACGTAAGGCGGGATAAGATACCGAGCACCGAGGCGCCTTCGCTTTTACAGTTCGCGCCCGAGCGGAAGGACTTTCTATTCAATGTCGGATTCGAGTCCGGCAACCTCAACATTTCTGTCAGATGGGTATACAAGTTCCTCCGCAACGTTTACGTCAATGCGGGACAGATTTTTCAGTTTGACGACTGCCAGGGCAAACTGGAGGTCAAAGATGATTTGCCCCGCCAACGTGGACCCGTAATTACGGAGTTACTCGGTGAGCCGTTGAAGTTGCTGCCGGGAACTCACGATGAGTTCATGACCTTTGTGGAGAATCCGGGAGATTATCCACTCGTTTTGGCCGCGTCTGATTCAGCAACGGGTAATCTAAACAACAATCCGACCCTGGCCAAGACGCCTGGGACATTTGACGTCCGCATGCAGCAGTTTCAACGCTTTGATGCTGACGCATCTCTCTTCTACGCCGATGACAACCGGACCTTCTTTATCGTGCCCGGAGAAGGGCGGATTATCATTCGCGATTGGCCGCTCAAGGACAGGGTGAGACCTGACCTGTTGGACAACATCCGCGACTATTACTATGCCACATTAGCACCCGCTGCCAGTTCGGTCGGCCCGAGCGTTGGCGGCGGTGACATCGTGGTCAGGCCCCCAACTTTTCCGGTTGAGTTGGATAAGACGGCTTTCAACGTTGGGCCCCTCATTTCACCGACTCAGAACCCAAAGAATCCTGTTCTTCCGACCTATCATTACGCGCGGCCGTATCAATTCGATACCTTCTATCATCCGTACGTTTGTCTCTTCGTCCGCGAGCTAAATCGCGACGGCGTTGACGGGCTGCTGCAGCGACCTATCCAGACGCAACCAGTTAATTTCCTGAATCCACCGCAGGCCTTTGACTTTGCCGCCACTTATGGCCCTGAAAAAATCGTGCAGACAGCCTATCCCCAGGAAGATGTGGACTTTGCTTTTGCTGGCTCATACGCCGTCTATAACTGGGAACTATTCTTCCATGTGCCGCTGCTGATCGCCAACCGCCTGAGGAACAATCAACGCTTCGAGGACGCGCAAAAATGGTATCACTACATCTTCGATCCGACAGACACCTCTGGTTGTCCGGTGCCACAGCGCTATTGGCGGACGCGGCCATTCTTCGAAGCAGCGGCGCAAGATTATCAGAGTCAACAAATCCAAAAACTATTGGAGGCGCTCGCATCGGATACTCCGGATACTGAATTCACGAGCCAGGTAAATGAATGGCGCGACCACCCGTTTAATCCGCACGTGATCGCCCGCCTTCGAACGGTCGCTTACCAGAAGATGGTGGTCATGAAATACATCGACAATTTGATCGCGTGGGGTGACCAGCTGTTTCGCCAGGATACCATCGAATCTATCAACGAGGCGACTCAGTTGTATATCCTCGCGGCAGAGATTTTGGGGCGACGGCCCGAGAACATCAAGCCGCGAGCAATGCCACAAGTAGAAACTTACAACGCGCTCGAGCCACTGCTGAGTCTCGATGACTTTTCTGATCCACTGGTCGCTATCGAAAACCTGCTTCCTGCGCCTGATCAGAATGGCGTGGTATCTCCGTCCAATCCGCCGCCACCGAAACTGTTGTACTTTTGTGTACCCCAGAACGACAAACTGCTTCGCTACTGGGACACGGTCGCGGATCGACTATTCAAGATTCGCCATTGCATGAATATCGAGGGAGTCGTCCGCC